>NZ_JCACCM010000120.1:0-19620 GCF_059501405.1 Myxacorys sp. | reverse complement strand
ATTCACCGTCCTCACTAGCTTTCCAGCTTCTTAGTTTTGTCAGTCAAGCAGGTTGCCACTGTTACCTCACGCTCCCTTACGATCAGGATTTACAGCCAAAGCTTGCCCGGAACGCGATGGAACGCGCCATCGCGCCATTGCGCTCTAGTAATTTAATCAGTGAACAGCGATTTTGATAATGGTTCACGCTCTAGCACGTTCTCAGGTTGAAGCATTATGCTATGTTGCAGGAATAGAGACCTAAGTCTAAACAGACAATTTCCTGCTTAACAGTTTGGATTAGTGATTTAGACAAACGTGATTTAGACAAACGTGATTTAGACAAAGAAAAACGTTGCTATGAATATCGCTGGCTGCAATTTATCAGAAGTACTTTATGAAGGGGCAAATACCGTCATTTATCGTGCTTCTAAAGAGCCAGAGCATTACTCTGTGGTGATCAAAACACTCCGATCTGAGCATCCCACGGTTGAAGAACTAACACGATTAAAGCACGAGTTCAAGATCCTTCAATCCCTAAACATTGATGGAGTCATTAAACCCCTGGCCCTGGAGAATCATCAGAATGGTTTGGCTCTCATTTTGTCAGATTTTGAAGGGGAATCGTTAGCAAAATCTCTTGCAGGTCAACCTTTGGAGTTGAGTTGCTTTTTACAAGTTGCGATTCAACTGGCTTCAGCCCTGACGCAGCTGCACCAAAACAATATTATTCATAAAGACATTAATCCTCATAACATCATTATTAATTCCAGAACGCAAGTTCAGATTATTGATTTTAGTATTGCTTCTTATTTATCAAAAGAAAATCAAACCAGCAATCCTTCTGATTTGCTTGAAGGCACGCTTGCCTACATGTCACCCGAACAGACTGGGCGAATGAATCGCTCGATCGACTACCGGACTGATTTCTATTCGTTGGGTGTCACTTTCTATGAACTGCTAACAGGTCAACTGCCGTATCAAACCGCTGACCCTTTAGAACTGATTCACTGCCACATTGCAAAAACCCCGGCGTCTCCTGAAGCGCTGAATCCCAGCATTCCTTCAGCCGTGTCTGACCTAGTGATGAAGTTACTTGCTAAAACCGCAGAAGAACGCTATCAAAGTGGGCTAGGGCTGAAAGCAGATTTAGAAGTGTGTCTAAGAATGCTGCAAACGGCGGGTGACATTGCTCCCTTTCAGATTGGAGAGCTGGATTTATGCAGTCAATTCTCGATTCCGCAGAAGCTGTATGGACGCGAACCAGAAGTTCAGGTGTTGATCAATGCCTTCGATCGCGCTCAAGCTGGCAGCACGGAGATGCTGCTCGTGAGGGGTTATTCTGGGGTTGGCAAGTCTTCTTTAGTCAACGAAGTTCACAAATCGATTAGCGCAAAGCGCAACTTCGTAGAAAACGCGTCGCACGCTTCGAGAAAAATTGGGCATTCGCGCGGCTACTTTATTTCTGGCAAGTTTGATCAATTTAAGCGAAACATTCCTTATGCTTCTCTGATTCAAGCCTTTCAGGAATTGATGCGGCAGCTTTTGACAGAGAGCGATCGCAGCATATCGATTTGGCGATCGCAGCTTTTAGAGGCACTCGGAGCAAATGGTCAAGTGCTGATCGATGTCATTCCTGAAGTAGAACGGATTATTGGAGCACAGCCCGCCGTTCCTCAGTTGGGAGCATCCGAATCCCAAAACCGATTCAATCGAGTATTTCAACAATTTATCCGGGTCTTTAGTCAACCCGAACATCCCCTGGTTGTGTTTCTGGATGATTTGCAGTGGGCAGATCTGTCTTCTCTCAAATTGATTGAACGGATTGTGACTGATCCAGAGTGCCAATATTTACTGCTCATCGGAGCCTATCGGGACAATGAGGTGAGCGCCACGCATCCACTGCTGCAAACCTTAGAGCAGATTCAACAGAGCGGCGCAACAGTGAATCAGATTATCCTTCGCCCTTTAACCCAAGCGCATGTGACCCAATTGGTCATGGAGACCCTCCGCACTGACCTTGCCACCACCCAACCTTTGGCGGACCTGGTGTTTCACAAAACTCAGGGCAATCCGTTTTTTCTAACTCAACTGCTCAACTCCCTTCATCAAGATCAGTTGCTGTCATTCAATTTCAGTCAACGCTGCTGGCAGTGGGATATGGCGGACCTGCAAAGCATTGACATCACTGAAAATGTGGTTGAGTTGATGGTTGGTCAAGTTCAAAAGCGATCGCGAACAACGCAAAATATTTTGAAATTAGCGGCTTGTATTGGTGACCACTTCACGCTAGATGTTTTAGCGATCGTGCATGAAAAATCTCAATCCGAAACAGCAAAAGATTTGTGGGAAGCCTTGCAAGCAGGGTTAATTCTGCCGCTGTCTAAAGCGTATAAAATTCCCCTCATGCTAGAGGCTTCAGACGCGCTACAAGCTGACCTCCCTAAGGAAGTCGGTTACAGGTTTTTGCACGATCGGGTGCAGCAAGCCGCCTATTCCCTCATTCCAGAGTCGCAGAAGCAAGAGACGCATCTTAAAATTGGTCGATTACTGCTCCGCAGCACTCCACCGGAAGACCGTAAAGAAAATATTTTTGCGTTAGTGAATCACCTCAATTATGGGGCTGATTTACTAACGTTAAAGTCAGAAAGAGATGAGCTAGCTGAACTCAATTTGATGGCAGGACAGAAAGCGAAAGCAGCAACTGCGTATGAATCTGCGATTCGCTACTTAAAAGCGGGATTGAGTCTATTGAGCGCTAACAGTTGGCAGCAGCAGTACCCGCTAACGCTGGCACTCTACGAAGCCGCGATCGAGACGGCCTATCTCAATGGCGACTTTGAGCAGATGGAGCAATGGGCAACCCTTGTCTTGCAGCAGGCGAACAGTGCAATCGACACGATGAAAGTGTATGAGATTAGAATTCAAGCTTGTATGGCGCAACTCAAACCGCTTGAAGCGGTCGAAATTGGCTTACAAGCGCTAGAGCTACTGGGAATGAGATTGCCAGCGTCGCCGAGTCCTTTAGAGATTCAGCAGACGATCGCTCAAACAGCCGCAAATTTAGCTGGGAAGAACATCGCAGGTTTGATTGATTTACCAACAATGACAGAACCCGATAAACTGGCAGCCGTGCAGATGCTGACCAGCTTAGGTTCTCCTACTTATCAGTCTGCGCCGACCCTATTTCCATTAGTGATTTGCGAACAGGTAAATCTATCGATTCGCTACGGCAATGCTCCGTTTTCAGCTTATGGCTATGTTTGTTACGGGGTAATTTTAAACGGGATCATGCATGATCCTGAGTCAGCGTATCAGTTTGGTCAACTCGCGTTCAATCTAGTCGAACGGTTCAATATTTTAGCGCTTAGAACGAGTACATTTTTCGTGGGCGGAGCATGTACAGTACATGGCAAAGTTCATGCCAGAGAAACGCTGCCACTGTTGCTAAACGGATATCAAAGTGGATTAGAGAACGGACATTTTGAATATGGTGGGTATGCGGCTATGCAACGTTGCCAATATTCCTATTTTATCGGTCAAGAACTCACAAAACTTGAGCCAGAAATGGCGATGGTTAGCGATGCACTGGCCCAACTTAATCAAAAAAATGCTTTGGGTTGGAATCAGATTTTTCAGCAGAGTGTGCTTAATTTGCTGCAACCTTCTGAGCATCCATTCTGTTTAGTAGGGAGTGCCTATAACGAAGAGAAAGCATTACCCATTCTTCAAGCAGCAAATGACAGAACGAGCCTGCACTATTTTTATTTAAATAAACTCATTCTTTGCTATTTATTTGAAGAGCATGAGCAAGCTATAGAAAATGCTGCGCTAGCCGAAGAATATTTAGATGGGGTGACAGCATTCTTGGCTGTCCCTGTGTTTTACTTCTACGATTCATTGGCTCATCTTGCGAGTCTTTCGAGCTTGGTGGAGCCGATTTCTTTGAAGTTGTGCCCTGCGCTAAGCGAGTCATCGGCATCGCAGCAAAATATTCTCAGCAAAGTGAGAAGCAATCAGGAAAAAATGCTCGTTTGGGCCAACCATGCTCCGATGAATTTTCAGCATAAGTATGATTTGGTTGAGGCAGAGAGGATGAGGCTTCTGGGAAACCGAATTGGTGCGATGGATTTGTACGATCGCGCGATCGCAGGAGCTAAAGAACACGGATATCTCCAAGAAGAAGCTCTCGCGAATGAGCGAGCCGCAAAGTTCTATTTCTCTATTAACAGAACTAAACTTGCTAAAGAGTATTTAAGTAATGCTTACTATGGCTATGTTAGTTGGGGCGCGACGACTAAGGTCAAACGTTTAGAAGCACAGCATCCCGATATTTTTCTTCGGCAGCCGAGGGAATTAATCGAGGACAATCCGCGCCCTTACACGACAACCAAAAAGTATTCTGAAACGCTAGATCTCGCTACCGTTATGAAAGCTTCTCAAGTGCTTTCTAGCGAGATTGTCCTCGATAGACTGCTGACCAAGTTTATGCAGCTTGTCATTGAGAACGCTGGTGCAGAAAAAGGATTTTTGCTATTAGAAAAAGCGGGAGAGTTACAGATTGAAGCGTCTGGAGCTATTGATCATCATCAAGTAACCGTCGAGCAGCCTAGAGCAATGAGCACTTCGCGCACCCCTGAAGGCATCGCATTATCAGCTCTTTGCCCCATGTCTGTTGTGAATTACGTTGCGAGAACGGGCGAGCCCGTTGTGTTAAGTGATGCCGCTCACGATGGGGCTTTTACACTAGATGTTTATATTGCAGAATGGCAACCTAAGTCCGTGTTGTGTGCGCCCATTTTGCATCAAGGCAAGCTGACTGGCGTCCTTTATTTAGAGAATAATTTGACGATCGCCGCCTTTACCCCAGAGCGACTAGAAGTTCTGCAATTACTCTCGTCTCAAGCGGCGATCTCAATCGAAAATGCGCGGCTGTATACTGACCTAGCAGAAGCAAATCGCACCTTAGAAGCAAAGGTAGAAGAGCGAACCCTAGAACTGCAAGCTAAAAATTTGCATTTGCAACAAGAAATTAGTGAACGCCAACGGGCAGAAGAAGTGGCGGATGCGGCAAACCGGGCGAAGAGCGAATTCTTAGCAAATATGAGCCACGAACTCCGTACGCCGCTCAACGGCATTCTAGGCTATGCCCAAATTCTGGGGAAGGATGCGGCGCTAACAGACTTGCAAAAAAATGGGATCAATGTGATTCGTCGCTGTGGTGAACATTTGCTGATGTTGATCAACGATGTTTTAGATGTGTCGAAAATTGAAGCCCGAAAAATGGAACTTCACCTCGATGATTTCTATTTTTCGGATTTTCTGGAGGGAATTGTAGCCATTTGTGGAATCCGGGCTGAACAAAAAGGAATTGCTTTTACGTATAGCGCGCTGTCGCCATTGCCCAGATTAGTTCAGGCAGACGAAAAACGCTTGCGGCAAGTTCTGTTAAATCTCCTGGGCAATGCGGTTAAATTCACCGAGAAAGGTGAGGTCACGTTCAAAGTTGGCTATCTATCTGCATTTGAGCCAGACACTCGCCTCACCTCAAAAATTCGATTTCAAGTCGAAGACACGGGTGTTGGCATCATTCAAGAGCAGTTCCAGGAAATCTTTTTACCCTTTAGACAGGTGGGTGAACACCGTGGGCGAACGGAAGGAACCGGATTGGGATTGGCGATTAGCCGCCAACTGGTTCAACTGATGGACAGTGATATCCACGCAGAAAGCGCTCCGGGAAAAGGAAGTATTTTCTGGTTTGATTTAGACCTGGCTGAAGTGTGTCATCTGTCGAATTTTACGATCGCTGGCTCTACGATTCGTGGGTTCAACGGCGATCGCAAAACCATCTTGGTTGTAGACGATAAGGAGCCGAATCGTCTGGTGTTAATCAATTTGCTACAGCCGCTTGGGTTTGAGGTGTTTGAAGCAACCAACGGTCAAGACGCCCTGCAAAAGGCGCGCCAGTTTCAGCCGGATGTGATTTTAATGGACTTAGCCATGCCGACAATGGACGGGTTTGAGGCAACTCGTCAAATCCGGCTCTCTCCAGACCTACAGCAGACGGTGATTATTGCCACCTCGGCGAGTGTCTTTGAAATGGATCAACAGCAAAGCCGGAGCGTCGGCTGCAATGGGTTTTTGTCGAAACCCATTCGGGAAGCAGAGCTACTAGAGCAGCTATCGGTTCACCTGAAGCTGGAATGGATTTATGAACCCTCCACGGATTTAAACCGCCCGCAGCCAAACAGCCTTGAATCAAGCAGCATTGAGCCAAACAGGACGGGCCCATCTTTGCTCACTCCTCAAGCGCCAATCATTGCTCCCCCTGCCGAAGAACTTGCGGCTTTACTCGATTTAGCCAGGATGGGTGACTTGAGGGCGATCGCAGAGCGAGCCGCTAAACTGGAATCACGCGATTCGCAGTGGATACCCTTCGCAGCGCATCTCCGCCAACTCACAAAAACGTTTAGAAGACGACAAATTCTGGAGTTTATTCAACAATTCCAAATTACGGATTGAAATGATTGAGTGAAAATTATGGCTGATCAGGGCGTCGTCCTCATTGTGGATGACACACTCACAAATTTAGAAGTGTTATTTGATTCTCTCATCAACGCCGACTTCAAAATCTTGGTGGCAGAGGACGGCGAAAGCGCGATCGACACGGCCAACTATGCGCTACCCGATCTGATTTTGCTTGACATTCTCATGCCCGACATCGACGGATTTGAAACCTTTCGTCGATTGAAAGCTAATCATGCCACCGCAGACATTCCAGTCATCTTTATGACGGCACTGAGTGAAACGGTGGATAAAGTAAAAGGCTTTACCTTGGGGGCAGTAGACTATATTACAAAGCCCTTTCAGCAAGAAGAGGTACTGGCCCGCGTTCAAACTCATCTACGGCTTCGACAGCTTACCAAGCAACTCCAAGAACAAATGGCCCGCGAGCAAGCCATCCGCGCCGAAGCAGAAGCCGAACGCAGCCGAGCCACAAATATTCTAGAAAGCATTACAGACGGGTTTTTCGCGCTCGATCAGGAGTGGCGATTTACTTACTTAAACCCCCAAGCAGAGCCGCTTCTGCAACGAAAGCGAGATGATTTGTTAGGTAGAAAGATTTGGGATGAGTTTCCCGAAGCTATTCACTCGTCGTTTTATCAGAAATATCATCGTGCCGCAACTCAACGAATCAGCGTTGAATTTGAAGAATTTTATCCCCCTTTAAATGCTTGGTTTGCCGTTCATGCCTATCCTGCCAAAAATGGTATATCGGTTTATTTTCAGGACATTACGGCTCGTAGAATGGCGCAGGAAGAATTGCAGCGTCAGTATCAGCGATCGCAGCTGTTCGCAGAAGTCACCCTCAAAATTCGTCAGTCGTTAAATCTTAACGAAATTCTGCAAACCGCCGTCACCGAAGTCCAAAAAATTCTGCAGGCTGATCGCGTGCTGATCTATCAATTACGGGCAGATGGAAGCGGGAGCGGAGTCGCCGAGGAGGTACTACCAGGCTGGTCGCCAGTGCTAGGGAAAAAATTTCCGGAAGAGGTGTTTCCCACCGAGTACCGAGAGCCGTACCGCCAGGGACGAATTCGTAATATTCCAGATGTCACAGATCAGAAAGAGCACGTTCCGCCTTGTTTGATCGAGTTTGTGCAACAGTTTCAGGTCAAAGCCAAATTAGTGGTGCCGATTTTAATCAAATCAGAACTCTGGGGATTGCTAATTGCTCATCAATGTGCCGATCCTCGTTTCTGGACTCGCTTTGAAGCAGAACTGCTTCAGCAACTCGCCGATCAGATCGGCATCGCCATCACTCAAGGGCAATTACTAGAGCAAGAGACTCGCCAGCGTCAAGAACTCGGTCGTTCTAATGCTGACCTGCAACAGTTTGCCTACATTGCGTCTCACGACTTGCAAGAACCGTTGCGCATGATCACGAGCTATCTCCAGCTATTAGAGCGCCGTTATAAAGATCGCCTAGATGAAAACGCCAGCGAGTTTATTGCTTATGCGGTAGAGGGAGCGGCTCGGATGAAGACGCTGATTAATGACTTATTAGCCTATTCCCGCGTTGGAACTCATGGTAGACCATTTGAGCAAGTCGATTGTACGGCGAGCGTCAAGCAAGCGATCGCCAACCTCAAGCTCTCTATTGCTGAAAGTCAGGCAACCATTACGTGGGATGAGTTGCCCGAAATTGTGGCAGATAGTACCCAACTGACTCAGCTATTTCAGAATCTAATCAGTAATGCCATTAAATTTCGCAGCGCAGATCCTCCAACCATTCATATTTCAGCCGTATCTCAAGCCGAGAACTGGCTCTTTCGAGTCCAAGATAACGGCATTGGCATTGAGCCTCAGTACGCTGACCGAATTTTTGTAATCTTTCAGCGTTTGCATAATCGAACCGAATATCCAGGAACAGGAATTGGGTTGGCAATTTGCAAAAAAATTATAGAGCGGCATGATGGGAATATATGGATAGAGTCTGAACCTGGAAAAGGTTCAACGTTCTGTTTTACCATCCCAGACCCAGCATGAGGAAGTCATCAATTTTGAGTACCGAATGTCCTGAAAGGCTAATCGAGATTTTGCTCGTGGAAGACAATCCTGGTGATGTCAGACTGACTCAGGAAGTTCTGAGGGAGGGGAATATCTTCAACCACTTGAGTGTCGTTGAAGATGGGGTTCAGGCGCTCGAATTTTTGCAGCAGCAAGGAAATTACAGTCACTCTCCTCGTCCCGATTTAATCTTGCTCGACTTGAATCTGCCCCGTAAAGATGGGCGGGAAGTCCTTGCAGAAATTAAATTCAGTACACACTTAAAACGGATTCCAGTAGTCGTCTTAACCACGTCTCAATCGAAGGAAGATGTTCTCAGAGCCTATGACTTTCATGCCAACTGTTACATTACAAAACCCATTGATTTAGAGCAGTTTATTAAAGTTGTCCGCACGATTGAACTGTTTTGGCTCACCATCGTAAAACTTCCATCAGAGTAACGATATGAATGATCAGATGATTAAAGTCTTGCTCATTGAAGACAACCCTGGTGATGCGCGGCTGTTGCAAGAACTCTTGATGGATGTGCCATCGGTGGCGTTTGGGCTAGAGCAGGTCGATCGCTTAAGTAGTGGTTTGACCCGGCTTCAAGAAGACAATTTTGATGTCATTCTGCTAGATCTTTCTTTACCCGATACTCAGGGATTGGAAACCTTTGTCACCCTCTACAGTCGCGCTCGAAATACGCCGATCGTCGTCATCACAGGTTTAAATGACGAAACAGTTGCCATTCATGCAGTCCAGGCAGGCGCACAGGACTACTTGGTGAAGGATCAAGTGACGGGCGATGTCCTCGTGCGATCGCTGAGATATGCGATCGAGCGTAAGCGAGCCGAACAAAAAATTCGTGAACAAGCGGCGCTGCTTGACATTGCCACGGACGCCATTTTGGTGCGAGATTTAGAGGGCCGAATTTTGTTCTGGAACAAAAGTGCGGAGCGGCTCTACGGCTGGAGCGCAGACCATGTTCTAGGAGAAACGGATGAATTGCTATACCAGCACCCTTTACCTCAATTTCAGGATGCTCAAAGCATCCTGTTTGACCAGGGTGAATGGTCTGGAGAACTGCACCAGGTGACAAAAAGCGGCGAAGAAGTCGTTGTTGAAAGTCGCTGGACCCTGATGCGCGATGATGACCACAAACCCAAATCGATTTTGGTCGTCAGCACCGATGTCACAGACAAGAAAAAACTAGAGGCTCAATTTCTGCGTGCCCAACGCATGGAAAGCATCGGCACGCTAGCGAGTGGTCTAGCTCATGACTTAAACAACATTCTCACTCCTGTTCTAGCAACGGCTCAACTGTTGCAGATAAAATTTCCTCACCTAGATGAACACAATCGACGGCTTCTGAAAACGATGGAGATCAACGCAAAGCGCGGGGCTGCTCTAGTCAAGCAAGTCTTACTCTTTGCCCGAGGCGTTGAAGGAGAACAAGCGGTTCTTCACTTGGAGCCTTTGATCTTAGAAACTCAGCATGTTATGGAAGAGACGTTTCCAAAATCAATTACGACTGATACACATCTTTCTCCAGCGCTTTGGACGATGACTGGAAACGCCACTCAACTCCATCAGGTGTTCATGAATCTCTGTGTCAATGCTCGGGATGCTATGCCAGGTGGAGGTACGTTGACCATTGCTGCGGAAAATGTGTTGCTTGATGAAAAGTGTACCCAAACAAATCTTGATGCTAAGGCGGGTTCCTTCATCAAAGTAACGGTTGCTGACACCGGAACGGGCATTCCGCCGGGAACCCTAGATCGAATGTTTGAGCCGTTTTTTACGACCAAGGAAATTGGCAAAGGCACAGGGCTGGGTCTGTCTACTGTCATTGGCATCATGAAGAGTCACGGTGGTTTTGTAACGGTGTCTAGTGACGTGGGACGGGGAACACAGTTTGATCTATTTTTTCCCGCTGTGATTGCAGCAAAATCTGAGGAGACAAACGATCCAGAAATCTTAGCAGGAAATAATGAACTGGTTCTGGTGGTGGATGACGAAGCGGCTATCCGTGACAGCAACAAAGTGTTGTTAGAAGCCTACAACTATCAGGTGTTGACCGCTTGCGATGGCATTGAGGCGCTCGACCTCTACATCAAGCACAAAGACAAAATTAGCTTGGTGCTGGTGGATATGATGATGCCTGTGATGGATGGTGAGATCACTATTAGCACGTTGCAAAAAATTAATCCGCAGGTCAAAATTGTTGCCGTTAGTGGACTTGTCTCTAGCTCTCAAACTGCCGGGGTAGCAAATTCAGCGTTCTTACCCAAGCCTTACACTGCCGAAGAACTAATCAGAACCGTCAGTCAGGCTTGCAGAGCAAGTTTGGCTTAGAGGATGTTATGAGCGTTAGCGGGTTTCCATCTGATTGCGGTTGTGATTCTGATGGTCAAACAGGTTGTTGAAATCCGGTTTCAAAGTCCATAAAAAATTCTCTAGCACGATCGCTAATCAACTAAAATATTCGGCTCACGCAGCAAACTCATCGCCTTTTCTTGTCCATAGACGTGAATTAGCATTCTGGGCATCCAAACATAATTCGCTTCGAGAGCAAGATTAGAATTCGTAAATGGAACATCTGGCTTCCAAAACGACAAAAACTCCTGAATGGGACGACCGATTTGGCTACACTTCAACGTCAGAAGATCCGCCAAGGCTTCGTCGCCCCCCCATAGCGCACAGTATGCTTCAGGCTCGACCACCATTACCCATCGCTTGTGGGCTGAGTATACAATATATCTATCGAAAAAGAGAAAAGGTCTTTCTGCGTCCATAAACTCTTGAGCGATTCCTTCATCGTTGAAGGCGTACTCTACCTGCTCAGTAAGAACATAGTAGTATGAGCTAGGTGTTGTCTCTAATAGTCCCCTGCGATTCGTATAAGTTGTTCTGCCTTCAAAATCAACATAAAGTCCAGGGTCATGAATGGAACGCATGAGATCTGCAAGGGCAGAAACCAGGTCTTTGTCTAGTTGAGCACCGCAGGGGTAGATGATATGGCGCGATGGTAGCTTGTCGGTGAAGTAAGTCTCAAGCATCTGATCGCCCTTGAGTTCGGTTGTGAGTTGCTCAACGATGGGTTGAAGCTCATTCTCATACTCATCCTGGGTGAGGGCACGCATCATTTTTTCTTCACGTCCAGTGTTTCAACATTAGAGAACATTGTTAGCCTAAAGAATAAAATAGTCCTGCGGCAACTAGAAAAGGTTGTGAACTTCTCACTAAGCTAAAGGCATGATTAGAAAACCATGTCTAACAGACTTGCGTGAGGTACCGCGAATATAAGCAGGAAAAAACGAGCAGCCGAGTGCGGTAATTCTGGACAAAGGAAAGGATTTGCAAGTCATCTCCAGCAGCCCAGAGCGGTTGTGGCTCGTGTCAATTTCGGTCATCAATTTACTTGCCTAGCCATTTTTCTAGGTTAGGTTCTACCCATTTCTCTGATGTCGAAGCGCGATCGCAGTTGGCATTCTGTAATTACGCCCACATTACAGAGGATTCGTCATGACCGCTTCAGACCCATTTCATGTGTTATCTACATTTTCAACTCAGTTAGCTGACGCGGTTGAACAAGCTGGACGCTCAATTGTATCTGTGAATGCTCGTCGTAAATTGTCATCAAGCGGCATCTATTGGAGAGAAGGCCTTGTTGTCACCGTCGATCACGCGATTCGGCGTGAAGAAGAGATTGCCATTACTTTGCCCGATGGGCGCACAACAACCGCCACCATTGCCGCCCGCGATGCCCGAACCGATTTAGCCTTGCTGAGCGTCCAAGCGGTCGATTTGCCCACCGCGGAGGTTGTGAATGCCGATCAGGTTAGAGTGGGACAGGTCGCCCTCGCGATCGCCCGCAATGCAGACGCCGCGATCAGTGCCAGCATGGGCATCATTAGCTCGCTGAGTGGGAGTTGGCGCTGGCACAGAGGCAGGCGAGGGGATACCTTGATTCGTCCATCGCTGCTGCTCTATCCCGGGTTTTCGGGCGGGGCATTGGTGAGTGCAACGGGACAAATCATTGGCATGAATACGGCAGGGCCACATCACATGAGTGTCACCATTCCAGCCGCGACGGTCGATCGGGTGGTGAATCAACTGCTACAACAAGGCACGATCGCACAGGGCTATTTGGGGCTTGGAATGCAAGCGGTACAGTTGCCCGATTCAATGCAGCGATCGCTGAATCTAGCTCATTCAACGGGTGTGATTGTCGTGAGCATCGAGCCAAACGCTCCAGCAGATCAAGCAGGTATCTTAATTGGCGATATTGTGGTGACATTGAACGGAACTACACTTGCAGATGTCAGCGATGTTCATGCGGTGTTAGATAGCCAGCAGATCGGACAAGTTCTCTTAGCACAAGTAGTTCGCGGCGGAGCCTTAGTCGAAGTTTCCATTACGGTTGGAGAACGCTCAGGGAGGAACGACTAATGGTAGTAGAGGTAATAGAGGCGTTTTCAACCGTGGCAGAGTCGTTGCGCCAATCTACAGTGCGAATTCGAGCGGGTCGCGCTGGAGTCGGATCAGGCGTGATTTGGCGCTCGGATGGATGGATTATCAGTAATGCTCATGTGGTGCGATCCCTTGGAACTCGTCACCGATCGAATCAGACGACGATCGAACTGGCAGATGGACGCGAATTTCTCGCGTCTGTGGTGTTGCAAAATGTGCAGCGAGATTTAGTCGCGCTGCACATCGAGGCAGACGATTTGCCCGCGATCGCAGTGGGTGATAGCGATTGCCTGAGAGCCGGAGAATTAGTCTTTGCAGTAGGGCATCCGTTGGGTGTTACCGGATCAGTGACGATGGGTGTCATTCAGACGGCATCAGCAAAAGCTTGGGTTCAAGCTGATGTTCAGCTTGCGCCCGGCAATTCGGGTGGAGTTCTGGCAAATGCTCGCGGTGAGGTGATTGGGATCAATACCATGATTGTGAATCGGTGTGGATGGGCGATTCCGAGCCGAGTGGTCGAACAATTCTTAGATGCTCCTGTGGCACGTCCGCATTTGGGGGTAACACTGGAAGTTGTGAAAGTACCGCTCAATCGTCGTCCTGCGTTCGGATTGCTAATTAGCGCGATCGCGCCCAACAGTCCCGCCGCTCAAGCTGAATTCCGCGTTGGAGATGTGCTAATCGGCGTCCGTGGTGCGCCGTTTCAGACGCCTCACGAACTCACTCAGATTCTAGACTGTTCAACAGTCGGAGATGGATTAGCGCTCAATCTTTTGCGAGGCGAACAGCATCTGATCTTGAACGTGATCCTACAAAGTCCTTCTGAACCTCAAGCGGCATGAGCGCGGTGCGTGTTGTCATCGTTGCCCAATCGATTGTGATGCAAGCCGGGTTAGAAGCCTTGCTGGCTACCGATCCGAGTGTCGAAGTGATCGGGCGGGCTGTGGGATGGGCAGCGCTCTCAGAAACGCTTCAGGTGCTTCAACCCGATGTCATGTTGGTAGAGTGGAATGCTCAGATCGCAACTTTAGTGGAGGACATTGAGTTAGAGGAGTGCGCGATCGTGGTGTTAATGAACGACGAACTCGAAGACACGATGGGCGCAGAGGCAATTGCAGCACTGTTGCGTTCAGGTGTACAAGGAATCTTACCGCTGGAAGCAGCAGCAGATGAGATCATCGCCGCGCTCAAAGCCGCTGCCACCGGACTTACTGTTCTGCATGCTGATGTGTTAGAGATGCTGTTAGCATTGCCATCTCGTTCAGCGTCTGAGGGGTTGATGTCGGGGTTGACTGCTCGTGAAACGGAGGTCTTAGGCATGTTGGCAGAAGGATTGGGCAATAAAGCGATCGCGCGTCGTCTCAACATTTCTGACCATACGGTCAAGTTTCACATCAGTTCAATTCTGAGTAAGCTGAATGCCTCTAGCCGAACCGAGGCCGTTATTCTAGGTGCAAAACAAGGTTGGATTTTGCTTTAGACCTGTCCGAGGGCATGACGACTGCCATGCCCTTATAGAATCAGTCGTCTGCAGCAATTTTTGAATGGGCATAACGACGCTTAAAGCATCTGAATTCCGCCACTCACTGGCAAATAAGCTCCTGTGACAAATCTCGCTTCCTCAGATGCCAACAGTAGAATTGCTCCTGCAACATCTTCTGGCAGTCCATTTCGTTTGAGTGGAATCCTTTGAGCAGAAGCCTCTTTGTACTCCTGTGGCAACTGCGCTGTGGCATCTGTCAGCGTTAGTCCGGGGGCGACCACATTGGCACGAATCTCGTAAGGGCCTAACTCCAAGGCCAGGCTTTTGATAAAGGCATCTAGTCCAGACTTCGCGGTACTGTGGGCAATAAATCCCTCGCCTGGATCGCGAGACAAGCCGCTGCTAATCGCAATAATGCACCCTCGCTGCTGTTCGATCATTGAGGGTACGATCGCTTTGCACGGGAAAAATGCTCCTTTGAGTTCTCCAAGCAATTTCGCCTCAAAGTCTTCCCATTGGTAGTCTGTAAAGGGAGCGATTGGAAAATTAGCATTGGCATTGATGATCAGCGTATCAATAGAACCGAACGTCTCTGTGACCTGCTGTACCATTGCACTGACTTGCTGAGGATCGCGCACGTCTGCTTTCACGGCAACTGCCCGACTACCCTCTGACGAAATTGCCTCAACAACCTGCTGAGCAGCGGCTTCACTGCCATAGTAGTTCACCCCAACAGCCGCACCCTGTTGCCCTAGAAGTTTTGCGGTAGCGGCTCCAATTCCGCGACTCGCTCCTGTAATGAGAACGACGCGATCGCGCATCAGCTTGTGCTGATCTGAGGTTTGGCTTTGTTGCGACGGGGTAGTAACCATAGTTTGACCTTGTTGAGTATTTAATCAGCTTTGACTAGGGATGATTGGTTCCGATGATTGGTTCCATTGACCTGAGAAAACAAAGTCATGCAGTGGTTTGCGGGTCCGTGGAGCTAAGGCTCGTTGCTGGAGTTTGTCGGACAACGCGTGTGGATCGCCCAAATACCCCAGCGCGATCGCAGCAACGGGTTCGTAGCCACCGGGAATATTGTAGGTCTCGCGCGCTTTAGGCACATCAAATCCTGCCATCTGATGGATCACCAATCCTAGCGCCGTTGCTTGAGTGGCTAAGTTAGCCGCTGCGGCTCCGACATCATGAAATGCGTGTCGGTTCTCCACACCGTTACGCTCAAAGTAGAGCTTTGCTACAGATAACATCAGCACCGGAGCCGTCTTCGCCCATTCTTGATTACCTTCCGCCAAGCATCCCAACAAGCGATCGAACTCGGCTTTGTTATCTTTTGTTGCAACAATAAAGCTCCAAGGTTGCTCATTATAGGAGGATGCCGCCCATCGTGCTGCTTCTAAAACACTGGATAATTTTTCTGGTTCAACAGGCTGATCTGAGAACGCTAAAGGACTCCAACGGCGCTGCAACACCTCTTCAATGGGATACTGAGTGTCCGCTGTTTTATCTGTTATTAGGCCAGTTCCAACCGCATTGTCTGCCATGTCATGAACCTCCAGTCATCAAAATAACCTGATTGTTTAGGTCATACCGTCGAGCGCGTCACTTACAGTCAAGCAGAAGTGGATTGAGTAATGTAACAAGAACTCCTATTGTCAGCTTCAGCAGATCCAGATGGCTCATAATTTAGAAAGCTCCTGATGACTGCACCAGCAATTCAACTTCAGTAGGATTGTGAAGTAGCAAAATCATTGAAGGGATAACAACGAAAAGTTGTATGGGCTTATACTAAACGCCTTAAGAGCATTCTTTCCTCTGACTTAAGTTGCGCTACACAAACTATTCAGGATGTCGGAAGGAGTAAACCCGTTTTGAGTTTGAATGTGAACGTAAATCCAACAACAGCAAAAAAAGCAGATACCGCTTGCGAACGCTGTGTATAATGACTGGCACAACAACAAACCTAACAACACCACCTGTTAAGCGGAATCCACAATGACCTACTCCATCTTGAGCCATGACTCGAAACAACAACTTGAGCAAGAGCGATCGCGGCTCATGCACGAACGCGAAACGATCATCGAATCGGTGACCGCAGAAATTAATCGGCTCATTCAACACATTGATGCCTTGCTAGGAAGCGAAGGAATGGCTGAAGGAAATGGTACTGTTGATGCGGCAGTTCCTACTGTTGATGCGGCAGTTCCTGCTAAGGGAACGCGGAAAGGAAAGGCGAAAAGCGCGGCTTCAGGTGCGGTTAGCTCTGCCAAGCTCCAAGAGAGCGCACCTTCTGATCTTGATGAGGTTACTGCACCAGATGACGGGCAACAAAAACGGAAGCGCCGTAAATCAAAATCATTCGATGCAGAAGATCTCAAATCTGAGTTTAAGGGTCTAACCGCGATCGATGCCATGATCCAGGTGATGAAGAAAGCGGGGGATCAAACCTTTTCGACGGATGAGATGATCGAGCAGGTGTATGGAGAGTTTGACGAGGCGGAGATGCCAAGAGCGCGGAAAAGCGTAGCAGGCGTGTTAGCTCGCGGCGCACGGTTCAACACGTTTGACAAAGTGGAAGAGAAGCCAGCGCGATATAAATTGAGCGATTCTGTTGCTTCTGCATAGATTCAGAGCAATTGATCGCAGGCATTAGCGCGATCGAAGCTTAGGACAATGTAGGTTGGGACAGTTTAGGTTGAAATCGGTTTGGTGAAGCTGCTACCGCGATCAAAACGAGGTGGCAGCGAACACAACTCTGGACAGACGGCAGTTTCTTTAGCGTTTGGCTACTTTTAACACTAAAGGCTCTTGAATGTACTGTCTGTCACCGTTATTGCACCATGCTGTATCGTAGCGTTACCCAAGATCGGATTTGCATCACCCAACCTACCCACGCTTGGGTGTCTGGGCAATTGGCGCAGGCATGGGGCAATGACAGTTTTGGTGCTTTCGCGCCCCGTGAGGCGGTATGTTTGGGAGCAGAACAGCATGATATTGGGTGGTTGCCGTGGGAAGCGGCTCCTACCCTCAATCCTAAAACTGGGTATCCTCATAGCTTTAGGGAAGTTGCACCAGAAGTACACACCAAGCTATGGGCAGGCGCGAAACAGTTGGCAATGCCGATGGGACGCTATGTTGCACTCCTAGTTTCGCTACATGGAACTGGGCTCTACGAACGCTTTACGAGTTGGCAAGGCTCTCCTGAATCTGCTCGTGTTGTTGAAGCGTTTCTGAAGCAGGAAAAGGAGTTCCAGCAAGATCTGATGGCGCGGCTTCGGCAAGATCCGGATTATGCAGCACATGTGACGCCAGACGCGATAGCGCGTAATCAACGATTAGTCGCCGTTTGGGATATGCTGTCTCTCGCCATTTGCATAGGTGTGACTGAGCAACAGCAGTTTGAAGCGGTTCCGCTTGCAACTGGAGACACAACGTTGACCCTGACGTTGATTGGTGAAAAGCGCAACTCCGAAGGAACCCGCAGTAACTCTACTCAGCTTCAAGTAGAGCCTTGGTGCTTCCGAGTGCCCTCTGTTGATTTGCTCTTTGAGGGACGCATCTTGAAAGAACCCGCACTAGACGAGAAAATGATGCAACAGCAGCTTGATAGTGCGCCTTGGGTAACGCTTACCACTATGCTTCGCGCCGCTTGAGTGACTGTTCACCCGTCTATTACGCCTCTTAAAGATTTGCTGCCTTGTCACTCGTTCGTGTTGAATATCCGTCCCTTGGTGTAGTGGGAGATAGTGCATTCTGGATGTTTGGATGAAGTTGTCTACGATCGTGCATGATGACCTCAACTCATTCTGTTGAACAACAGAGGGTGATGGAACGGAGCGCTCGCTGTCCGACAGCGGATTCACGGCAGATTCAATGATGAAGTCGTACCTGAACAGTTTCGCCACGTTGAGCAGCTAGTTTGGACGTGAGAGCATAGCGGTCATCTCTACACCACTGCTTTATAACAATCCTTGATACCGAATAAAAATTAGCACGACTGCCCACAATCCCAGAGCAACTTTGATGGCAACCAGAATGTTGAGCAGGGGAACGGCTCCACCGCGAATCAGTACGCCCAACTCTCCGTGAGGAAGTTCAACCCCTACCAGCGTGACCACTGACAAAACAATGAAAACAAGCACTGAAACCTTTTCCCAGGTGGCAGCGTGCCAACGTTGGTAAATCAACTCCATCCACTCGGAGGATGAGGTAATCGCCACCAGTCCGATCGCTGTTCCGCCTGCGACGCCTGCCGCAAACCCACCTCCCAGACTTGGGTGTCCTCGAATCGCCAGTTCAACCCCCACGATCGCGGCAATGGTTGCTCCCAATTGCGCCAGCACAATCGAGGGTTGATCGGTAAACCGATAAATGGTGCAGAATGGTCGCTCGTTTGCCAGCAGAAATTGAGCGCCCATAATGGAGATTGTAAACACGATGACTTCAAAAGGGGAAAAGTACCCCGAAGCCAGAAGACAATTCCCACCCCGATGCAGACATAGCTGAGGATATTGATCATGCTTCATTCATCCGTTTAATCACATGGGCTAGCAACATTAATCCGGCATTTCCCACACTCAAAATGATCACTCCAACCACTCCAATCATCCAATCACGGCGCAGAACGGAGACCACCAGAATCATCACCGATGTTTTGCTCGCAATACTGGCAAATGCCAGCATCTTTTGCCAGATGTCCTCATCCTGCCAAGCCTCATAGAGGGGAATAAGTAAAGCTAAAATCATGGCAATTAGGATTAAGTTCATCGCCTTTTCCTCCGTTGCACTCGATGAACTTCGTAACAGCCTTCTTCGTGGTATTTCACAACGCTCGTTTTGGGTGTAAACGTAATCAGAAAAATATCCAGGAAGATGAGTCCAGGAGAGCGCCGGGGTTTAGCTCGTTCCATCGTGATAGTCTCCTGCGTGTGCGGACAGAACATCAGTTCAAATGCTTCCAGATAAGCCTGGTGAATTGCCACTATGATTTTCCACGGCATCTGTAGCCACTCTTTATAATGCCGCAGGGGCAGTACGGCTATGGGGTATCAGGAAAGCAACACAAATACCAAGGATGATATTAGAGTTGTCGGGAAATAAAAACAAAGGTAGCTAACATGACCTTTCAAGTT
>NZ_JCACCM010000119.1:0-19802 GCF_059501405.1 Myxacorys sp. | reverse complement strand
CCCTCGAATTGCCGTCTCGATCCATCAAAATCGGCAAATGTTGTAGCAGTGTTCGGAAGAACAGTCCTCTGCCTCGCAAACTCGCCAAAATTTTATAGCCCCTGACAAGTTATCTCTCGGTTTCGGCTGTTTTTGCTGGTGCTGAGAACCAGAGCCAGAAACAGCAAATCCTATCGTCTCGATTTGATATAGCTTAGTTTGGTGAATGCTGTTTGTAGCTTGGAGTATGGCGTTTGCTGTCAATGATTCTGATGCCTTTGATAGGTAAGCACGAACAGTATTGAACAGCTAAAGTGAATGGATCGGTGGTACTATTTCCAAGTCCTATCCATCCCTCATGAGGGATGAAATGGGAATCTCTATAGTTGAATCTTCGTTCAACCCGGAACCTGTGGAGCGTTGATTCTGTCATTCATTCAGAGTTGAACCCTTTTATCACTTCCCGGTTGGTAAATCCTATCTTTGATAGTGATCCGAAGTTTTCAATATAGAATGGGCGTTGTTTCAGTTATTTATCGTCTGCATCGGTTTACCTATTTGAGCAGCAGGTATTCAAACAGGTTAGCCAAGAAAGGGTTTAGCCAAAGTACGGTGCTTCGATTTTGAAACAGCGATGGGACAGCTAACGCAACTAAATTGCTCGAGACGTGTATTTTTTAGCCAGGAGTAATCATGAAATCATTGGTTCGTTGGGGTACAACCGTTACCTTGGTTGGCAGCACGCTGGTAGGGTCATTGGTAGCGGGTGGGTTCCGTGCCCTTGCTTTGACTCCTGAACAAGTTGCGCAGAAGTTGCGGCCTGTACCAGTGTTTACGATCGCAAACGGTCAGGGTGCTCCTTTAGTCGCAACGCCGCCCAAAGGTCAGCAGGGTGCGGTAGCAGGCGTTTTCATCAGTCAGCGCGATGCTCAAGCGTTCTTGCAAGCGCTGCAATCTAAGAATCCGAGTCTTGCTAAAGAGGTGAAGGTCGTTCCGGTTTCCCTAGCCGAAGTGTATCAACTCAATCAAGCCAATCAGGGTAAGAAGGACAAGCTGGACTTTGCCTATGTGCCAACTAAGCAGCAGGTCGAGTCGGCGTTGGCGTTGTTGAAGCAATCGGGTCAGAAGGTCAATCAGTTCAATGGAACGCCGTTGTTCGTGGCGCGGGCTGGTAAAGAAAAGGGATTTTTGACCATTCAGCAAGGCAACCGGTCTGTGATTCCGATGTTCTTTAACAAGGAAGATTTATCCCCACTATTAGAGAACTTCAAGAAACAGCAGCCTAACGTCGCTTCAACTGTTGATATTCAAGTCTTTCCGCTCGAAGGCGTGATGGAAGCGCTGAAGAAGGAAAATGATCCTCAACTCGATAAAGTGGTGCTGATTCCATCGAGGGAGTCGCTCGAATTCGTGCGATCGCAGCAACCCGCCAGAGGAGCCGCTCCCCAACAGGCGCGACCCGCCCCCGCGAAAAAGTAACGAGTGACGAAGGTTTTATGGTTTTAGGTGCGGATCTTTGGCAGTGGCGACAGCAGGCAAAAGCTTCGGCTCGTGCTGCCTCGATTTCCCCCGATGAAGTCGATTGGCTCTTGCAGGAATTTGCAGGAGTTGATCGGCTTTCTCTTCGGTTGGAATCGTTTAAGACGCAAGATGAGGTGGCGCTCTCTGTGTCGTTGGATGAGTTGGAGCAGCTTTGGCAAACGCGGATTCGCGATCAGGTTCCGGTGCAATACCTTGCGGGGATGACGCCGTGGCGCGATATTTCTTTGCAGGTCTCGCCTGCGGTTTTGATTCCCCGCCCGGAAACAGAATTATTGATTGATTTGGCGACCGCACGGGCGAAACAAGATCACCAAAAGGGGCACTGGGTTGATTTGGGAACCGGAAGCGGCGCGATCGCGATTGGACTGGCGCTTGCTTTTCCTAGTGCCACGATTCATGCGGTTGATCAAAGTTCGGATGCGTTGGCGATCGCACAAACGAATGCGGCCAATCTTGGAGTGATTGAGCGCATCCAGTTTTATCAAGGTTCTTGGTTTGAGCCGTTAGACCATCTCAAAGGGCAGCTCAGTGCTGTTGTGTCTAACCCGCCCTACATTCCCAGCGAGATGATTTTAGAGCTACAGCCCGAAGTTCGACTGCATGAACCTCACGCCGCGCTTGATGGCGGTGTCGATGGCTTGGATTGCATTCGGCAACTTGTGGCGATCGCGCCCGATTTCCTCAAGCCCAACGGCATCTGGATGACTGAACTGATGTCAGGACAAGCCGATGCGGTGATTGAGTTACTGAAGGCTGAAGGTAGTTATAAACGGATTGGTGTGCATCAAGATTTGGCGGGGATAGAACGATTTGCGATCGCAAATCGCGTCTAGACATCCTGCGGAGCTTGCAGAGCATTTTTGTTGATTAAGACATTGTTTGTCGCTCTAACGGGCTAATGTCATCGCAAGAGAAAGCCTTACATTGCGCAGTTCTCAGTTGAAGCGATCGCTAATCCTAACTCGTGAGGATTGCTCAGAAAATTACCACTCCTTGAGCCAACCTAATGATGCAGTTCAGGAGTGAACAACATTAATCCTTTAAAGCGACCAATAATCGGTTAACCGACAAAATTGAAGGATAGTATGCGATGCCTTTGGCACACGGGAACGCGATCGCGAGATCAGATTTCAAACCGTGAATCTAGCGATCGCACTTTACTCTTCAAGCATTACTCTTCAAGCATTGGTTGTACCTGCAATCTTTAGAAGTTCCAATTAGAACCTCCAATGATTAGCCTTCATTTGATTAAAACCTGTAGCTTATGTCGCATACATAGCGGTCTAACGACCCCGTTCACCTGCCTCTAATAACCTCTCGAACTCAACGAAGAACACTCGTACGGTCGATGTGTAACGGGGCTGTTGTTCGGCTGGCAACGCAACCAGTTCTAATTGAAATCGGTTTCTCCTAACATTATTTTTATTCGGCTCCATCCATATTTAACTCATATAATTTGCTGTAACGTCTCATACCTCAACGCGATCAAATAAAACTTTCAGTCTGTCTTTAAACGCGATCGCACCTACTCAAAAACTCCAGATGCGATCGCACTTACAGGTTTTCTTCGTTCAGCCATGATATTGCGGCGGCAATATCGTTGTAAAACACGCGATGATTGGCTTCACCAAAGGCAAGGCGAGAGAGGTAAGCAATTCCAGTGTTTGGTACAACTATCGCAACTTTTATATCAGCTTGCTTTAGCGCGTCGGTTAACCCTTGCTGCGTGAGAACAATTTCCAAGGGTGGACGCTCAAGCTCCAAAGCATCGTACATGATCCGTTTGTAGTCAGTGTCAATCTGTAACGCTGCAATGCGCTTGTGGCATTCCTGTATGAGTTGGGCTGTCGCCACACCCCGGATTCGCGCGATGATGATTTCACCGACAGGTTCAACCCATAACTGATCTGAACTGATCTGAACTTTCGTTAGGCATTGTTATGTTCGTTCACAAAACTATTTCAGGCTAACTCGTGATTAGATGGATTTTCCCCTTTCTGTTCTGTCTATCTACCCTAAATCCGAATCTTAGGCAGACGCTAATCTGTATAGCACCCCAAATTAGAACATTAGCTAGATTGAGTATCTATGATATCTCTCCAAAATAGAGAATTAGGCAGACGGGATCTATATAACTCGCTGCCTATGGGTGTTATATAGCGAACTTTCGCATAATAATAGCCTTAAAGATAAAGATCGAAGAGCATTTTTTCCTCTTCAGCAGCTCTATCAATCTCTAAGCCAGAGTTGATGCTGAGTTCCTTGATCCCCAAATGTTGACTTCCTTATTGCTAGAAATCTGATCCAGAAAACTGTGCGTTCATCTCGTGATTGAAGCAGAGCGCAACTCCGAAGGAACCGCTTCGAGCTTGGCAGAGTCAATCGTGCTTACCTAAAGCATTTTTTCTACTGCTTCAGTTGTTTAATCAAGGAATGCTTGGGTCACATCGACTTACGCTATGTCCATATCGACTTGCGCTACGGCATTACTAAGGAATGCTTCAGTCACATCGACTTGCGCTACGGCATTACTAAGGAATGCTTCGGTTATACCGACTTACGCTGTATTCGTACCGACTTGCGCTACGACATTATTAAGGAACGCTTGGGTCGTATCGACTTACGCTATGTCTACATCGACTTGCGCTACGACATTACTAAGGAATGCTTGAGTCATACCGACTTACTCTACGGCACTACCGAGTAACGATCGATCGCGAAGGACTTCGGGCAGCGAACCCCTTTAGAGCTTGGCAAGGCTAATCGCTATAAACCAGTCTATTCTTAACAACGGATCGGCACTCACCATCAATGAGAATTTCACCCCTCAAATCGAATCTTCGCCCAAATTTTCTACACTAGAGACTGAAGCCCTTTAGTGACATGCAATGTTTCGACCAAAACCTATTGCTCCAGAATCAGGTCAAGAATCCGTTTGGGATTACCCCCGTCCGCCTCGGCTGGAATCGACCGATAAACGCATTCAGATTGTGTTTAATGGAGTTACGATCGCAGATACCCAAAGAGCCTTTCGCGTATTAGAAACCAGCCATCCACCGACCTACTACCTGCCGCTAGAGGACATTAAACAGGAATACTTGATCCCATCCTCTCGCCAGACCTTTTGCGAATGGAAGGGAAACGGAAGCTATTACACAGTCAAAGTCGGCGACAAAGAAGCGATCGATGTGGCTTGGTACTATTCTGATCCGACTCCAAACTTTGTGGAGATTAGAAATTACGTGGCGTTCTACGCAGCAGCGATGGACGCCTGTTATGTCAACGGCGAGAAAGTCACGCCGCAACCCGGAGGCTTCTACGGTGGTTGGGTCACTAGCGATGTGGTTGGACCCTTTAAAGGAGAACCTGGCTCTTGGGGGTGGTAGTTGCTCTAAGTACTGGGCGAACGTCCCTTGGTCAACGCCCTTTGAACCACAATCAGAAGCAATCCAATCCCAATAAATGCGGCTGCCAAGACGTAACTGGCTTGAGACGCAAATGCAATCAGAATCAAATTACACAAAAGCGCGATCGCAGGAACCAACATAGGAACGTGAAACCCGCTGTTTCGCGGTTCTCGCCGTTTCAGAATTAACAGTGAGAGATTGACTAAACAAAACATCAATAAAATCAGCGTTGCGGTGGTTCCAGCTAAGAATTGCAGCGTTCCAGATAGCGCCAGAACAATCACGATCGGCAGAATCACCAGCAGCGTCCGATAAGGAGTGGCTCGACGTGGGTGCAATTTACCTAGCCAAGCAGGAATTAAACCATCGCGTGACATGCCAAACATCAATCGTGATGCGGTGACAAAGTTCAGCAATGCCGTATTCATCACGGCAAATAACGCAATTACAGTAAAAATAACTTGAGGAAAATTGGGCTGCGATCGCCGCACAACATCTAGCAGCGGAGCGGCTGAAGCTCCCAATTCTGCGGGGGTAAGCACCTGAGCTGCCAGCCAAGAAACCAAGATATACATGATCCCAGCAATGCCCAACGACAGCACGATCGCTCTGGGAACATTGCGTTCGGGGTTTTTCACTTCTTCTGCAACATTAACAATGTCCTCAAATCCGATAAAGGCGTAAAAGGCAAGCGCCGCTCCTTGAGCCACCGATGTCCAACCGACGGGTGGAGAAGTCGCCAAGCTAGACGCAGCAGCCGTTCCACCTCCGCCGCTTAAAAACAAAGTCGCAACCAACACCACAATGATCAAACCCGAAACTTCAACCGTTGTGCAGACAATATTGAGCGCTGAAGACTCCTGCATTCCTCTAAAGTTGACAAACGCCAATGCAGCAAACAGCGTAATTACAATCAACCAGACTGGAAGTGCCGGAATAAAGGCATTCAAATAGCCTGCAAACGCCCTAGAAAGCGTTGCCATTGAAACGAGACAGGTGCAGAACATCAGCCAACCGACGAGGAGCGAAAGCCAATCGGTGCGAAAGGCTCGATGCACGAACGTTGCAACTCCTCCACTCTGAGGAAAGCGGCTGCCAAGCTCGGCATAGCTTAACGCTGTGAACGCTGCTACGACCATTGCGGTCAAAAACGAAGCCCAAACTAGAGATCCAGAAAGCCCCGCAATTTTTCCAATGACGGCATAAATTCCAGCCCCCAGAATGTCGCCCACCCCATAAATCACCAGCGTCCGCAATCCAAAAACTCGCTTGAGCGAGTCTGCATCTGTATTTGTTTCCATATCTTTGCCTTTTACCTTTTAGAATGGAACTCCGCATTCTGTGATAATTGGCATTCAACATAGCACGGAGCCTGCCCTTCAATTTGTTACTGAAATTTGTCTTATGCCGAAATGGACTGTGACAACCGAATTTACGTTTAATGCGGCTCATCAGATTCGCGATTATGACGGCCCCTGTGGACGGATGCACGGACACACGTACACCGTAAAGATGGAGGCAACGTCTCATCGGCTGAATAGGTCAGAATTTTGTCCGCATCCGGTGATGGTGACAGACTTTAGAACTTTGCGCTGGGCAAAGAAAGATGTGTTTAAAGGTGGGTTGGATCATTGCGTCTTGAACGAAGTGTTGCCGGAAGAGTATGAGACGACGGCAGAGATGATCGCTCAATACATTCACGACAAGACGAAAAAGATGCTGCCGGATGGCGTGAAGCTAAAGGTGTCTGTGTCGGAGAATCCTAATTCTTGGGCGGAGTATGAAGATGATTAACCCATCCCCGATGCGAGAGATGCCTGCTCTCATTCCTCCAGAACTTCCGATTGTGGAAACATTTCATTCTGTCCAAGGAGAAGGGGCTTGGACGGGCACAAATGCTTTCTTTATTCGCTTGGGCGGCTGTGATGTGGGCTGTTGGTTTTGCGACACCAAGCACTCTTGGAATCCAAAACGGCACCCAACAATGGCGATCGCAGATCTCACCGCCGCTGCGAAAGCAGTCAACCCTGCGATCGTCGTGATCACGGGAGGCGAGCCGCTCATGCACGACCTCGCCCCGCTAACAGAATCCCTTCACGCCCAAGGTCTTCGCGTTCACCTAGAAACCTCTGGTGCGCATCCCTTGAGCGGAACGTTTGACTGGGTGACGCTTTCTCCCAAGCCCTTTAAGCCGCCTCATGAAAGCGTTTACCCCGAGGCGGACGAACTGAAGGTTGTGATTGCGACAGCGGACGATTTCGAGTGGGCAGAGGAGCAGTCGAGGCAGGTTCCCTCGACCACACTGCGCTATCTGCAAGCCGAGTGGAGCAGTCAAACCACACCGCTAATTTTTGACTACGTGTTACAGCATCCCGAATGGCGCATCAGTCTGCAAACTCACAAACTGTTGAACGTCCAGTAACTATTGCCAGAACTATTGCCAGTGTTCGGGGGCGCGTCCGAAGATGCGGGTGAGCGTGCTTAAGCGATCGCGGATGTCATCATTCAGCATCTCCGGTCGATAGCGCCATGCCCAGTTACCTTTTGCCTGGCTTGGAACATTCATCCGTGCCTCTGCGCCTAAGCCCATGAGATCTTGCATCGGCAAAACGCAGAGCGCTGCCACAGAGCTTAATGCCAGCCGAATCATGTCCCAATGAATACCGTCTGAGCTGATACAGCCTACGTAATCCATCAGATTAGTTTTCTCGTGTTCAGAGAGCGATTCGTACCAACCGATCGTGGTGTTGTTATCATGCGTTCCCGTGTAAACCATGCAGTTGGTTTGATAGTTGAACGGCAAATAGGGATTGCCCGGATCCGAGCCAAAGGCAAAGTGCAAAATCTTCATGCCCGGAAAGCCAAACATGTCGCGCAATTCTTCAACCTCTGGTGTGATTGTGCCTAAGTCTTCGGCCAGAATTGGCAAGTTTCCGAGATCCTGTCTCAAGGCTTCAAAAAACTCTTTGCCCGGAGCCTTGATCCACTCGCCATTGATTGCCGTTTCTTCTCCGTGAGGCACGGCCCAATACGCTTCAAACCCCCGGAAGTGGTCAATGCGAATATAGTTCACCAAATCGAGCATGGCTTCAAAGCGCTGAATCCACCATTTGAAGTTTGATTGTTTAAGGTAATCCCAGTCGTACACCGGATTGCCCCACAGTTGTCCCGTTTCGCTGAAATAATCCGGCGGGACGCCTGCCATCAGTTCCGGTTCGCCCGTTTCTGGGTCGAGTTTAAAGTTCTCAGGATTTGCCCACACATCAGCGCTGTCGTGAGCGACATAGATCGGAATGTCACCAATGATTGAAATGCCGCGATCGTTGGTGTGACGCTTAATGTCTGCCCACTGCCAGAAAAACTCGAACTGAAGATATTTCTGGTAAAAAATCTCGTCACTGAGGCGATGGCGACATTGCTCTAGTGCTTCTGGGTCACGTTTTGCCAGTTTTGGTTCCCACGTGTGCCAACTGGCGCTTTTCTGCTCACTTTTGATCGCCATAAACAAGGCATAATCATCGAGCCAAAATGCTTTCTTTTCACAAAACTGCTGGAATGCTTCCTTTTCTGAGTCAGAAGCATGGGCCTTAAACGCCTCGCACGCTTTTCTTAAGAGCGGCATTTTGAAATCGTACGCGCGATCGTAGTCGGCGCGATCGGGGTGGAACTCTGGCACATTTGCAAAATCTCCATCGTCTAGCAGTCCGCGTTCTTGAAGCCGCTCCAAGTTAATGAGCAACGGGTGTCCTGCCAATGAAGAGTAACAGGCGTAGGGCGAATCTCCGTATCCGGTCGGACCTAGCGGCAACACTTGCCACCATTGCTGCCCACTCTGCACCAGAAAATCGATAAATCGATGGGCTTCAGAGCCTAAATCACCGACTCCAAAGCGACCGGGAAGCGAGGTGGGGTGGAGCAGAACGCCACTAGAACGAGGGAAGTGCATAGACAAAGAAGAGAGTACTAAAGATGCGTGAACTCTAGCACGGGATATGGAAGGGAAAATCGGCTAGAAGAAAGAAGTCAATAATTTAGCGAATACAATGACTTGGCGATCTCTTTGTGTCTTGCCTCCGTCTTAACTGGCAATGGACGCAGAATTCGAGTCTCCCAAAATTCTGATTTCAACTATTCTAGAAACGTTGCAACGAGCGAAAATCTGTGGATCACAAAAACCCGTTTCCCGCGGTTGATATCATTATTGAAATGATTGATCGCCCAGAGCGCCCGATCATTTTGATCGAACGGCACAATCCGCCCTATGGTTGGGCAATTCCCGGCGGATTCATGGATTATGGCGAACCAGCCGAAGAGACGGCCCGGCGAGAAGCGATGGAAGAAATCGGGTTAGATATTCAGCTAGTCGATTTGTTGCAGGTGTACTCTGATCCAGCACGAGACGAGCGACATCACACAATCAGTATGGTTTACATCGCGACCGCAACAGGCGAACCGAAAGCAGGTGATGATGCCAAAGATGTCAAAGTGATCAATATTTGGGAAATTCCGAAAAACCTGTGCTTTGACCACGATCGCATTTTGCACGATTATTTACAGTACCGAAATTATGGACTCCGCCCGAAACTATGAGAAAGATTATTCGTACCGATGCGGCTCCCGCTCCAGTTGGGCCTTATAACCAAGCGATCGCGGCTCAAGGTCAACTCGTGTTTGTGGCCGGGCAAATTGCCCTTGATCCGCAAACGGGTACGATCGTTGAAGGAGATGTGTCTGCCCAAACCGAACGGGTGATGCAAAGCCTAAAAGGAATTTTAGAGGCAGCAGGCGCAACGTTTGCAGATGTGGTGCGAACAACGGTCTTTCTAAAAGATATGAATGATTTTGCGACGGTAAATAGTGTGTACGCCCGCTATTTTGACGAGGCAACCGCGCCTGCTCGTGCCTGTGTTGAGGTGTCCCGATTGCCGAAGGATGTGTTGGTTGAAATTGATTGTATTGCCGTGATTGGGTAATGGGTGGTGGGTAGGACGCCCAACGGATGGTAGAGACGCGACATGTCGCGTCTCTACGACGGTTGACGCGATCGCCGATCAATCCCAGGTTCATCATCCAGACATTCCACGACCTGCCGCGCTACCCTACGCAACGATCGCAGCCCCAGCAGCGATCCCCGAATCAATCGAAATCCTTTAATCGGATGTCGAATCAGTCCGATCGCCAGCGGCAGCGATCGCAGCTTTCCATCTGGATCAATTGCCTCCGTCAAATCCGGTACGTCATCATGCACATCATCACTGACCACTCGTACCATCGTAATTGCCGCATTGAGCGACATCACCGCCATTCCTTCCATATCCACCACGTCAGCGCTGTGGAGCTTGCCTAAGGCTTGCTTTTCGCTCGCTAGGGCAATGATGCGATCGCTCGTCAATGCCCGCACAGGTGTTAGGTTCAGGCACGTTTGCAGACGTTGGGTAAGGGCGCGATCGCACTCTTTCACTTGTCCTAACCCATCCACGCATTCCCGATACAGCACTACCTCTCCCACTCCGTAGCGGGGGGACAAACTGCCGCACAATCCCATTACTACCACCCGAGAAATTTGAAGATCAGTCGAGTGCAGAAAACGCTGCACCGAAGAGCATCCAATCGGAATGGCCTCCACTCGTGGAGGGTTGGAGCAACGGCTTAGCCCCTGACAAACGGCTTGATATTCAGCCCCTTGGGGAACGAGAATCAGTAAACTCATGGAACATTTAATCGCGTGGATGGATCGCTAACTGTGTGAGCGGCTTTTCAGCATAACGTTTCCCTACTGAGCAATTGACCTAAAACTAGAGGAGCCGACTGAGGCTAGAACGTTAAAATAGCCAGACAGACTAGTTCGTATTCGTAGTGTGTTATCGGGTGGGTATCCATGCAACAGCCAACTCAAAAGCCAAAAACTCGAGAATTTTTTAACATTTCTCGTCTTGCGATCGCGTTTCCGTGGCTGACAATCGGCTTCTGGTTGGCAGTTACAGTCGCTGGCATCATGGCATTTAGTTCGCTCAAGTATGCGCTGTTTCCGGACATTGCTTTTCCGGTCGTGGTCGTGAATGCTCAAGCTCCGACTCAGAGTGCAACGGATACAGAACGCACGGTCACCCAGCCGATTGAAGATGCATTGCGATCGCTCCAAGGTGTGGATGATGTGCGCTCATCGTCATATCCAAGCCAATCGGCAGTCAGTCTTTCATTTCAAGTTGGCACAGAGTTAGAGGCGTCTACTCGTGCTGTTGAGACGGCGATGCAATCAGTGACCCTGCCAAAAGACGCGACCTTCAAAGTCATTGCGCTGAATCTGAACGAATCTGCCGCCGTCAGCCATGCGATTGAGAGTTCATCGCGTTCCTTGAGCGACCTGACAAAAGTAGCAAACGATCAAATCGTGCCTGCGATCGCTAACCTTCCTGGCGTTCTCAAAGTCAACCTTCTAGGCGAACCTCCCGCATCTCCTAATCCATCATCGGCTTCACTCGCTTCCCCATCGGTTGCTTCCCCATCGGTTGCTACGTTGGTTCGATTCAACGGCAAAGATGCCTTAGCCTTTCAAGTGATCAAACGCGGTGACGCCAACACGTTAGAAGTAGTGGATGCGGTCGAAAAAGAAGTAGCGCGGCTGCAAAGCACTCTATCAGATGTGCAGCTTCCTCTCGCAGCAACCCAGGCAGAGTATATTCGCAAAGCAACAACTTCGACGATCGAGGCCCTGATTGAAGCCATTGTCCTCGCTATAATCGTCATCTTTCCATTTCTGCGAAACTGGCAAGCTACATTTATTTCTGCTGTTGCGATTCCCGTTTCGTTGCTGGGAACGTTTATTGTGATGGCGATCTATGGATTTAATTTAGAAACGATCACGCTATTGGCGTTAGGGTTGGTTGTCGGGAGTGTGGTTGACGATGCGATCGTCGATGTCGAAAATATTAGCCGTCATATTGAAAACGGAGAATCTCCCCGGCAAGCCGCGCTGCATGCAACGAATGAAATTGGTCTGACTGTGACGGCCGCCACGTTTACAGCCGTTGCTGTATTCTTGCCGATCGGATTAATGGGCGGCGTGGTGGGTCAATTCTTTAAGCCATTTGGCATTACCGTAACTGCCGCAATGCTGACATCGCTCTTAGTAGCGAGAACCCTGTCTCCGGTGATGGCGCTTTATATGATGAGAAGACGCGGACAGGCCGCGCCCCGTGTTGGACGGATCTGGTTCTATTTCAGCGACGCCTATCGCAAATTATTAGTCTGGTCACTGCGCCATCGCTGGATTGTCATGGGCATCGCCATTCTCAGCTTCGTGGGTGGAATTGCGATCATTCCACTGATTCCGCAAGGCTTCATTCCAAAGCTCGATCGGGGCGAATTCAACGTCCGCTACACTGCGCCCCTGCCGCAAATTCCGTCTCGTGAAGCCTTGGCTGCCAATCCTAACCTAATTGCTCAAATCAATCCGCTCCAAGATTCGCTGAATGTAGCAAAACAGCTAGAAGAGTCAGTGAGAAAAGCACCGGGAGTTGAAACTGTGTTTACAACGGTGGGATCGCGGGAAGGCGAGCCGAATAAGGGTTTGCTGTATGTAAAATTGAAAGACGATCGCCCAACGCCAACCCCGCAAGTGCAAGATCAACTGCGGACAACGCTGCCCCAGATTTCGGGAGTGACAACCAGCGTCGAAGATATTCCGTTTGTGGAAGCGGGAAGCCAGAGACCCCTGCAAGCCTCGATTCGAGGAAATGATTTAGCCATCATCACGAAAGCAGCAACTGACTTAAAAGATCGAATTGGGAAATTGCCAGGATTTGCAGATATCACGATCACGGGAAGCAAACTGGAGAACAATACGATTACCCAGATTGAGCGACGGGATCGAGAACGTGTGGTTTACATCAGCGCTAATCTTGGTAAGGATCTGCCGCTAGGGTCAGCAACTGAAACGCTAGTAAACGAATCGAAGGCTGTGCTGCCACCGGGAATTAGCTTAAAGTTGGGCGGTGACTCTGCAACGAGCAGCAAGATTTTTAGAAGCTTTGGTACAACACTAGGCTTGTCTGCGCTCTGTATCGTCGTGGTCTTGGTCATGTTATTTCAAAGCATTATTGACCCGCTAGTCATTGCATTTTCACTGCCGTTGGCAGTTGTTGGAGCGATGTTAGCGTTGCTATTTACCCGCAGCGATTTTGGCATGATTTCGCTGATCGGATTTGTGTTTCTTTTGGGATTGACAAATAAGAACGCTATTTTGATTGTGGATTACATTAATCAACTGCGGCGAGAAGGACTCGATCGCACAGCAGCGATTGTTAAAGCGGGTCCGATTCGCCTCCGCCCAATCATTATGACCACTGCCGCCACGATTTTAGGTATGGTTCCCCTAGCGCTTGGATTTGGGGCAGGAGCAGAACTGCGATCGCCGATGGCAATCTCAATTTCCGGTGGACTCATCACCTCGACGCTGCTTAGTTTGTTCGTCGTTCCTGTGGTTTACACCCTGCTCGATGATTTCAAACCGAAGACATTCAACCGCAAACCCTAATTCCATGAAAGCATTTGTCACAGGCGGAACCGGATTTGTCGGCGCAAATCTAGTGCGATCGCTGCTTCAACAAGGTCACAGCGTCCGAGCACTGGTTCGACCCAATAGTGCGTTAGACAATCTGCAAGGATTGGATCTAGAGCTTGTAAACGGCGACTTAACCGACCCAGATTTGGCGCGATCGCTGATGGGATGCGATGCCCTATTTCACGTCGCCGCTCACTACTCGTTATGGCAGCGCGATCGCGACGCTCTCTATCACAGCAATGTGATTGGCACTCGCAACATCTTAGCTGCCGCTAAACAAGCAGGAATTGAGCGAACAGTTTACACCAGTTCTGTTGCGGCGATTGGGGTTGATCCGTCTGGGCAACCCGCTACCGAGCGCTATCAATCTCCGGTTGAAGCGTTAATCGGAGCCTACAAACAATCGAAATATTGGGCAGAACAAGAAGCGATCGCAGCGGCTAAGGCAGGACAAGACGTGGTAATCGTCAATCCGAGTACTCCGATCGGCGCGTGGGATATCAAGCCCACGCCCACTGGAGATATTATTCTGCGATTCCTCCAGCGCCGAATGCCCGCTTATGTTGACACCGGACTGAATTTGATCCACGTCCGGGATGTCGCGCAAGGACATCTGCTCGCGTGGGAAAAAGGACGTTCTGGAGAACGCTACATTCTAGGCAATCAGAACCTTTCGCTGAAACAATTGCTCGATCATCTCAGTCAACTGACTGGGCTGCCCGCCCCGACGCGATCGCTGCCTGCCTGGATTCCCCTCAGCGTCGCCTGGATTGACGAACAAGTTCTCACTCGATTCGGCAAAGCCCCCTCTATCCCTATCGACGGAGTGAGGATGTCGCAGCATCCGATGTACTACGATGCAACAAAAGCTATTCAAGATCTCGGCTTACCCCAGACCCCTGTCACTACTGCTTTGAAAGATGCCGTAGACTGGTTTGTATCGAAAGGTTACGTAAAAAAGGGATGAAGGAGAAAGAAGTAACCGTGAGTGGCAACGATCTTCAATCACCACTCTACTAAATCCATCTTATTCCTCATCCCGTATGCTACCCCTGTGAGGAGTCTTAATTCATGGCTATTCAGCTACAGCAAGCAATTTCAGTTGGTTCTTATTTAGTCAAGCAGCGACTCTCAGGGCGTAAGAAATTTCCGCTCGTGCTGATGCTCGAACCGTTGTTTCGCTGTAATCTTGCTTGCACAGGATGCGGCAAAATTCAGCACCCCGTTGAAATTCTCAAGCAAAATTTGACGCCCGAACAGTGCTTTGCGGCGGCGGAAGAATGCGGTGCGCCCGTGGTTTCGATTCCCGGCGGCGAACCGTTGCTGCATCCGCAAATCGACGAGATTGTGCGCGGTTTGGTGGCACGCAAGAAATTTGTCTACCTCTGCACCAATGGCATTTTGCTTGAAAAGAGCCTCTCTAAATTTGAGCCGTCGCCTTACTTCAGCTTTAGCGTTCACCTAGATGGAATGCGGGAATGGCACGATAAATGTGTCGATCGCAAGGGCATCTTCGATACGGCGGTTGCTGCGATTAAAGCCGCGAAAGCAAAAGGATTCCGCGTCACCACAAACACAACCATTTTTGAGGGCGCTGATGTTGGCGAGATGCAGCGATTCTTCGACTTTCTCAGCAGTGATTTGAAAGTCGATGGCATGATGATTTCTCCGGGCTATGGCTACGAATGGGCACCTGACCAAGACCATTTCCTCAAGCGCGAACAAACCAAGGCCCTGTTCCGCGAGATTTTGGCACCGTTCAAAGCGGGTCAAAAATCTTGGGTTTTTAATCACAACCCCCTGTTTCTAGACTTTCTCACAGGTGACAAAGATTATGAATGCACCCCTTGGGGCAGCCCTAGTTACAGCGTTTTAGGTTGGCAAAAGCCTTGTTATCTCTTGAATGAAGGTCATTACAAAACCTTCCGCGAACTGATTGACAACACCGATTGGAGTCAGTACGGTCGCAAGAGTGGCAATCCTGAATGTGCAGACTGTATGGTGCACTGTGGTTATGAACCAACGGCAGCAGTCGATGCGATGCAGCCGAGTAACATTGGGCGATCGTTAGGTGCAGTCTTTGGAGGATGATCGTAGGGATGAAGAATGAGGGATGAGGGATGAGCAAAGATTGGATCGAGAGACGGAGTAATTCCCTAAAGCGGCTCAAGGCAGTCTTACCCTCCCTCCCTTCTTCCCTCTTTCCCTATCTCTCCCTCCTCCTTTGGGTGTTGCCTTTAGTGCTTTTGCGGAGCACTCAGCAAAGCCTAATGGCGCACGATGAAGGCATTTACGCAATGCAGGCGCGATCGCTGCTCTTGACCGGAGATTGGGTCACGCCGCAATGGGGGCGCGGTTACAGTTTCGATCGCACAATTGGCATTCAGTGGCTCATTGGGGTTTGCTTTTGGCTGTTTGGCACGAGTGAAGGAACGGCGCGATTACCAAGTGCGATCGCGTGGATTTTTTCTGTCTTGCTCACCTATCGAATTGGCTGTTTTCTGCTGAATGCTCGTTTGGCATGGCTGGGAGCCGCGATTTTTAGCGTCATTCCTCTGGTTGTGCAATATGGACGCCTCGCGACTCAAGACGCTGTTTTAGTCTTGATCGAACTGGTGGGAATTTGGGCGTTGCTAGAAGCGGGTAGCCAGAAGCGCCCTTTTTGGTACATTTTGGCAGGCTCGACGTTTGGCTTAGGATTTTTGATCAAGGGATTTATGGTGATCCCGGCTGCGATCGCGCTGCTTCCTTACGCGATTCGTCATCGCCACCTGCTGAATCCGTGGCTTTACTTGGGTTTAGTTCTTGGTGCAGTCCCGCCCCTTGGCTGGATGCTTGCTGCTATCCGGCAATACGGCAACCTTTCACCTGTCGAAGGACTGTTTGGAAAACTCTTTCACCTGGGAGAACAGACCTATCTGGGAGCGGGTCGCTTTTACTATTTCTGGAATATTCCAGCCAATGGATTTCCGTGGGTATTTTTTGCATTGGGTGGCGTCTGGTGGGCGCTTCGGGCTCAACGGCTTCGAGAATTAGTCCGTTCAAATCGAAGCTGGTTATTGCTCGTTGGCTATCCAACTATTTTGTTTGTTGAATTAACGCTATTCGGGACGAAAACGCATTATTACCCGTTGCAACTGATGCCGTTTGTGGGCCTGCTGGGCGCGATCGCACTCGATCATCTAGTCCAGCTTTATCAAACCCGTCAAAATCGTTTTCTGTTGACGGGCCTCAATCTGCTAATCGCCTGCCTGGGGCTGATCTTAATTGCGCTCGTAATTGGAATTCAAACTTCGCCACAAATTCGTTTAGCGTTGGGCGGCAACGTTGAACGAGGTGCAATACTCGGCTGGATCGTTGGTTTAGGTTGGTTAGGCACGGCGATGGTATGGTTTAGGCGCGAGCAGATCGGACTCGTTCGCTCGTCTCAGCAGTGGATAGCCGGGTTATTACTCACCTCCTGGCTAGCGTTGGCGACAATGAATTTGACTGGATTTTGGGGAAATTACAGTCCTAAATTGAAGACGTTTTTGCAGCAATCGACTGTGCAAGCTGTGTTGTGCTCTCATCCAGTCAATTTTGTAGTCAACGAAGAAAGGCTGAGCCGGGGCGATCGCAAAACCTACCTGCTGCTTAACTTCTACACTCCCAACATCGGCGCATTTTCAACTCAAAACGTTGATCCTTCCTCAAAACCGCGTCAAGAAATCTACGCTTGGGTTGATCCAAACTTGGCAAAATTGCCTCATTCCAACAAGCAAATAGTCGCAACGTTTGAAGGCTGGCAGCTAGTGCTTCGTTAGGGTAAGGATAAGGGACTTATACTAAAACCATTTATTACTGGCATCCGTTATGGTCATGCTGCAACTCCGGCAACTTGTCGTTCATCCTGGGCAACGAGTCCAACTTCAGGAGGTCAACTGGAGCGAATTTGAAGCAATTCTCGATGAGCTGGGCGATCAGCGTGCGAGCCGGATTGCTTATAACGATGGAATTTTGGAGATTCGGATGCCCTTACCAAAGCATGAAAAAGCCAAGGTTTTGATTGGGGATATGGTCAAAATTCTTCTAGAAGAGCTTGATATCGATAACGAGTGCTTTGGTTCTAGCACCCTAAAACGTCAGGATATGGCAAAAGGGATCGAACCTGACGATTGCTTCTATATTGAAAACTCCGCTCAAATGATTGGTAAGGATCGCATTGATCTAGCGGTTGATCCACCACCCGATCTCGCAATTGAAGTTGACGTTACCTCTAAAACTGAACTTGATGTTTATAGCGCATTAGGCATTCGGGAACTATGGCGCTTCAAAGACGGAACCTTGCAAATTAGTCTTTTTCAAAATGGACAGTACTCCGATTCAACGGTAAGTTTGCACTTTCCTGATTTTCCCATTATTGATCTCATTTCTGAGTTCCTTGAGCAAGCTCAAACGGCAGGGCGCAGCCAGACGCTGAAATCTTTTCGTCAACGAGTGCGAGCCATGATCAGCACCTCTAGCTCAAAATGACGAGCCAGCAACACTGCTAAGATCTACTTCAAGTGATAGATAAAAAGCGATGGGCAGGGACAGCAGTGAAATACCAAAACTTGCTTCCGTGCGGTACGGTAAACGTAGCGTTCCAAATTACTAACTATGATCGCGCTGGAAACTGGGCAAGACTGGCAACAGATCGTCAAAGAATTTGAGGCGATCGTCGGCAAAAATGGCGTCGTTCGCAAGCGAGAAGAATTACTCGTTTATGAATGCGATGGTCTCACGAGCTACCGAGCACGCCCTGCTGTTGTTGTCTTGCCGCGCACCACAGAAGATGTTTCCGCGATCGTCAGGGTATGCGATCGCTATCGTGTCCCCTTCGTCGCACGCGGTTCAGGAACGGGTTTGTCTGGGGGCGCACTGCCGATCGAAAACTGCGTTCTGATCGTCACCTCGCTAATGCGTCAGATTCTTAGCGTCGATCTTGAAAATCAGCGCGTTGTGGTGCAACCCGGTGTGATCAATAGCTGGGTGACGCAAGCCGTAAGCGGTTCTGGGTTTTACTATGCGCCTGATCCATCGAGTCAGATTATTTGTTCCGTTGGTGGCAACGTTGCAGAGAATTCTGGCGGCGTACATTGCCTCAAATATGGCGTTACGACGAATCATGTGTTGGGGCTAAAAGTTGTGTTGCCCGATGGCGCGATCGTCGATCTGGGCGGCGACCTGCCAGAAATGCCTGGATACGATCTCACAGGCGTCTTTGTGGGATCAGAAGGCACACTTGGTATCGCGACAGAGATCACCCTCAATATTCTCAAAACCCCCGAATCGATCTACGTTCTACTTGCTGATTTCACTAGCATTGAAGCCGCAGGCGCAACCGTTTCAGACATCATCAGCGCTGGCATCCTTCCTGGCGGCATGGAAATGATGGACAACATGAGCATCAACGCCGTGGAAGATGTCGTGAAAACAGGCTGTTATCCTCGCGATGCGGCAGCAATTTTGCTGATTGAGGTGGATGGGTTAGAGATTGAAGCAGAGGTAAACGCCCTGCGTGTGGCAGAAATTTGTCGGCACAACGGGGCGCGGGATGTGGCGATCGCCACCGAACTTGAAGATCGTCTCACGATTTGGAAGGGACGCAAAGCCGCCTTCGCCGCGATGGGTAAAATGAGCCCCGACTACTACGTACAAGACGGTGTGATTCCGCGCACGAAGCTAGAGTATGTGTTGCGAGAAATTGAATTACTCGGCGCGAAACACGGCTACAACGTTGCGAATGTGTTTCATGCAGGCGACGGAAATTTGCATCCGCTCATCCTGTACGACAACTCAGAACCGGGAGCGCTAGAAAAGGTCGAAGAATTGGGCGGTGAAATTCTCAAACTCTGCGTCAAAGTTGGTGGCAGCATTTCTGGAGAACATGGTATTGGAGCCGACAAGCGCTGCTACATGCCGGAAATGTTTACTCCTGCGGATCTAGAAACGATGCAATGGGTGAGAGAAGCGTTTGACCCTCACGGCATTGCGAACCCAACAAAGATATTTCCGACGCCTCGCACCTGCGGAGAAGCGGCGCGATCGTATACAGGTCAAGAAATTAAAGGAGCAGAACGATTTTAAGAGTCGCGCCACTTCATTAGATTTGGCATCATTGCACATTAATTGGTCAAACCTCAATTAACCTCAGCGACTTTCCATCTCAGTGTCCTTATTAGGTTAGGTGGAAAAGATTTTAGATTGGGCTTTCTTGCCTGGTTCTGAGTAATAACCTTCAGGGGGTGACAACGAGGCTAGAGCGCAGACTGGATCAGGGCAATGGCGTT
>NZ_JCACCM010000118.1:0-19918 GCF_059501405.1 Myxacorys sp. | reverse complement strand
ATTTCGAGATGTGCCGATTCCATGCTAATTCATCTTCTCATTCAGCAACGCCAAACTTTCTCTCAAAAGATTGAAAGGATGCACAGAGTGATAAAACCTCCATACATCCTTCTAATATCGAACATTGAACAAGCTTACAGCTTGACTTCAATATCAACCCCCGCAGGCAAATCAAGCTTCATCAACGCATCAATCGTTTTTGAAGACGGCTGATAAATATCAATAATCCGCTTGTGAGTGCGCGTCTCGAAGTGTTCCCGCGAATCTTTATCGACGTGGGGAGATCGCAGAACACAATAAATTCGACGACGGGTTGGAAGTGGAATTGGACCGATCGCAGTTGCATTAGTACGATTTGCAGTGTCTACAATCTTTTCGCAAGATGTATCAAGGAGGCGGCGATCAAATGCTTTCAGACGAATTCGAATCTTTTGCTGCTGAATAGTTGCCATTGGAATTAATACTCAAATTTTCGTGGTTCAAACTTACATAACACTGCTTGGTAGAGCGTTGCTATGTACATATAACACTCATAAAAAGCTATCAGCGGCCAAAATAGGTTGGCCACTGATAGCTTCAAGCTAGGGATGTATCACTACTTCAAGATCTTTGCGACGACACCTGCACCAACGGTGCGGCCCCCTTCGCGGATTGCAAAGCGCATTCCCTGCTCAATCGCGATCGGGTTGATTAGTTCCACTGTCATCTTGATGCGATCGCCAGGCATTACCATTTCTGCCTTGCCGCCATCGTCCGAGGTGAAATCGCTGATTGTCCCCGTTACGTCAGTTGTCCGCACGTAGAACTGAGGGCGGTATCCTGGGAAGAACGGAGTATGACGTCCACCTTCTTCCTTCTTCAGAATATACACCTCAGACTCAAACTTGGTATGAGGTGTGATCGAACCAGGCTTAGCAAGCACCATGCCACGCTCGATATCTTCTTTTTTGAGACCCCGGAGCAAAATGCCCGCGTTATCACCTGCCATACCTTGATCGAGACTCTTCTTGAACATCTCGATACCCGTTACAGTCGTCTTCTGGGTTTTTCTGATGCCAACGAGTTCAACTTCATCTTGCACCTTAACCGTACCACGCTCAATACGACCCGTCGCAACTGTACCACGACCTGTAATCGAGAAGACATCCTCTACCGCCATCAAGAATGGCTTATCCACATCGCGCTCAGGAGTTGGGATGTAATCATCCACAGAATCCATTAGCGCATAGATGCCATCAACCCACTCATTTTCACCCTTTTTGGTCTTTGGGTTAGCCGTCATGGTCTCTACAGCTTGTAACGCAGAACCAGCAGTAATCGGAATATCGTCACCAGGAAATTCGTAAGAACTTAACAGTTCACGAACTTCAAGTTCGACGAGTTCCAGTAGCTCTTCGTCATCTACCATGTCTTTCTTGTTCAAGAAAACCACCAGACGAGGAACGCCGACTTGACGAGCCAATAGAATATGTTCGCGGGTTTGCGGCATTGGACCATCTGCCGCAGACACCACAAGAATTGCGCCGTCCATCTGAGCGGCTCCAGTGATCATATTTTTCACATAGTCTGCGTGACCCGGGCAGTCCACGTGAGCATAGTGACGAGCCTCGGTTTCGTACTCCACGTGAGCCGTGTTGATGGTGATACCGCGCGCCTTCTCCTCAGGAGCGGCATCGATATCTTCGTATTTCCGGGCTGCTGCTTGACCCAAAGCAGAGAGGGTCATCGTGATCGCCGCCGTTAGCGTAGTCTTACCGTGGTCAACGTGACCGATGGTTCCAATATTAACGTGGGGTTTAGTCCGTTCAAACTTTGCGCGTGCCATGAGTTACAGTTCCTCTTCCTGATTAAGCGTTCCCTTTGTTTTTTGCAATGATCGTCTCAGCAACGTTACGAGGTACTTCATCATAATGGCTAAATTCCATTGTGAAAGTTCCTCGTCCCTGAGTCATTGACCGAATATCCGTAGCATATCCGAACATCTCTGCCAACGGAACCTTGGTCGTTACTTTAGCAATACCTCGCTCTACGCCCTGAGCTTCAATCTGACCTCTTCGGGAGATGAGGTTGCCCATAACAGTTCCAAGGAAGTCTTCTGGTGCTTCAACCTCGACCTTCATCATCGGTTCGAGCAGCACAGGCGAAGCTTTCATAACGCCATTTTTGATTGCCATTGATCCAGCAATTTTAAATGCCATTTCGTTGGAGTCTACGTCGTGATAAGAGCCATCAACTAAGGTGGCTTTGATGTCAATGAGCGGGTATCCAGCAATGATGCCAGACTCACACGCTTCACGCATTCCTGCTTCCGCCGGACCAATATACTCTTTGGGAACCGAGCCACCAACGATTTTAGAGACAAACTCAAAACCGCTACCTGTTTCACCAGGCTCAACTTGAATCACAACGTGACCATACTGGCCTTTACCACCACTTTGGCGAACGAATCTACCCTCTGCCTTAACTGGCTGACGAATGGTTTCTCGGTAAGCAACTTGAGGTGCACCCACGTTTGCCTCAACCTTAAACTCCCGTAGCATTCTGTCTACAAGGATTTCTAGGTGAAGTTCACCCATACCCGCGATAACAGTTTGATTCGTTTCCTGATCAATGTTGACGCGGAAAGTTGGATCCTCTTCAGATAAAGCTTTGAGTGCCTTAGAGAGTTTTTCCATGTCACCTTTCGTTTTTGGCTCTACCGCCACAGAAATTACGGGTTCAGGAATAAACAATGACTCAAGAATGATGCTGTCGTTTTCGGGGCAGAGAGTATCGCCCGTCAAGGTATCAGATAAACCAGGAATCGCGCCTAGGTCACCTGCCCGCAACTCATCTACGTCGATCCTCTCATCTGCTTTCAAGACGATTAAACGAGAAACGCGCTCTTTCTTACCCTTTGTAGAGTTGTAGATATAACTCCCTTTAGCGAGCACACCAGAATAAACTCGCACGAAGGTGAGACGGCCTACAAACTTATCGGTCATCACCTTGAAGGCTAAGGCTGCAAACGGAGCATCATCTTTAGGTGGACGCTCAGCCGTTTCGCCCGATGGCAGGATACCTTGAATAGGCTTCACATCGATCGGAGCAGGCAGGTAATCGATCACGGCATCGAGCATCTGCTGAACGCCTTTGTTCTTAAAGGCAGAACCACACAGCATCGGAATGATTGTGTTGTCAATAACGCCTTTACGAAGCGCAGCTTTGATTTCGGCTTCGGTGAACTCTTCTCCACCAAAGTATTTCTCCATCAAGTCTTCGCTGGTTTCCGCCACAGCTTCAATCAACTTGACGCGGAATTCTTCTGCTCTATCTTTCAAGTCAGCGGGAATATCCGTAACTTCGATCTCACGCCCTAGGTCGTCTTTGTGGATATAAGCTTTCATCCGCACCAAATCAACGATGCCTTTGAACTGATCTTCAGCACCGATTGGAATTTGAATGGGAACTGCGTTTGCCTGTAAGCGATCGCGCACCTGCCCATAGACTTTATAAAAGTCAGCTCCGGTCCGATCCATCTTGTTCACAAACACAAGGCGAGGCACATTGTACCGATTCGCCTGCTTCCACACGGTTTCAGATTGAGGCTGCACACCTCCAACGGAGCAGAACACAGTGATCACGCCATCCAGTACCCGCATGGAACGCTCCACTTCAATCGTGAAGTCTACGTGTCCAGGAGTGTCAATGATGTTGATCTTGTGTTCTAGTTCGCCTTCTCCAACTTGAGTCGGCTTTTCCGAATCACGACGTGTCCACTGGGTGCTAATGGCAGCAGCAGTAATGGTAATTCCCCGCTCCCGCTCCTGCTCCATCCAGTCTGTCGTGGCAGTACCTTCATGGACCTCACCAATCTTATGGACGATGCCGGAATAAAATAAAATCCGTTCTGTTGTTGTTGTCTTACCCGCATCAATATGCGCAGCAATTCCGATATTCCGTACTCTTTCGAGCGGGACGGTACGAGCCACAGCTACCTCCTTAGCATCTGTTGCATAGTCAAAATCACACTACCGTTCTATTAAGATTCTATACTTTTTAATACCGATAGTGTGCGAAGGCTTTGTTTGCCTCTGCCATTCGGTGCGTTTCTTCGCGCTTGCGGATTGCGCTTCCAGTTTCATTTGCTGCGTCCATTAGTTCGCTCGCCAATCGGGTTGCCATCGATTTGCCTGAACGCGCCCTTGCATATTGAATCAACCACCGCAATGCTAATGCAGTACCGCGATCGGTTCGCACTTCCATCGGGACCTGATAAGTTGCACCACCTACCCGACGCGCCTTCACCTCAACTAGGGGGGTTGCGTTTCTTACTGCCCGCTCAAACACTTCCAACGGTTCAGTTCCGGTACGTTCTTTGATTGTCTCGAAAGCATCGTAGACAATGTGAGACGCCAAGGACTTTTTGCCACTCTTCATAATTCTCCGAACCATCATTGTGACGAGACGGGAGTTATGAACTGGATCTGCGGGGATAGGACGCTTTTTGATGACGACGCGACGAGACATAGTGAGCCTTCACTTCAAGAGAAATTGAACAATTAGTTAAGAGGTTTCAATTAGCAATCTTAGAATCACTTTCGAGTTCTAGATAATCGCCAGTAAACAGACCCCATACTTGGATAATCCAAATTTAGAGGTTTCTGTTTAACAATCGGTACTAGCACGATTCAAACTACGATGCCGCTTTTGGACGCTTTGCGCCGTACTTAGAACGACCTTGCTTGCGGTCTTTCACTCCAGCCGTATCGAGCGTACCGCGAATAATATGGTAACGAACGCCAGGCAGATCCTTCACACGACCGCCGCGAATCATGACTACAGAGTGCTCTTGCAAGTTGTGCCCAATGCCAGGGATGTAAGCAGTTACTTCAAAACCGGAGGTCAGGCGAACCCGTGCAACTTTACGCAGCGCCGAGTTAGGCTTTTTCGGAGTTGTCGTGTAAACCCTTGTGCAAACGCCACGACGTTGAGGGCAACTCTTGAGAGCCGGAGATTTGGTTTTCTTACGAGCATTGAAGCGCTCGTCACGGATGAGTTGCTGGATAGTGGGCATGTTATGGAGTACGCAGTTTTTACCTGTTCCAACTTTTAACAAATACTAACCATATCAACCTGGCAGCGCAACTGTCAAACACTTTTCTCAAGTGTTTTTATTCAGTTAAATTCAATTTAGAATTGCGTTGCGTTCAGATTAAGACAGTAGATTCCCTATTCTAGCTCTCTGTTACTGCAAATGAGACACCACAGCCACAGATTTTTGTTGCTTTGGGATTATGAAAGCGAAAACTGCCACCCATCAGGTCCTCAGAGAAATCAAGAGCCAACCCGTTGAGATATTCTACGCTCTGAGCATCGATCGCAATATTAATGCCCTGATAGTGATGCACCTGGTCCTGAGGTTGAAGATTACGGTCAAATTCGGTAACGTAGAGCAGTCCGGAGCAGCCCCCGGTTTTAACTTTGAGGCGAAGAAAGGCGTCTGGAGCAGATTGTTTAGCTTGTAAGCGAATGATCTCCTCACGTGCAGAATCGCTGATCTGAATCATGATAACCATCAGTAGTGCTTCTAGGCTCTAATCCTATCTTGGTGCGATCGCTCTTAAGACTTCAAATCAAGAAGTAGACTAAAAACCAAGAAGAGGCAGTCAAAATTTTGATTGCCTCTTCAAAGAAATATCTAAAGAAAAGAAATACTAAAGTATTGAACTGTGCTTAACTACGGCTTACTAGCGCGGGAGTAATCGTCTTGGAACCGGACAATATCGTCTTCGCCAAGATATTCGCCATTCTGAACTTCAATGAGAACGAGAGGAATAACTCCAGGATTTTCTAGCCGGTGGGCAGTGCATTGAGGCACATAAGTTGATTGATTGCTGCCAAGCGTAAGTTCTGCATCACCGCAGACGACTTTGGCAGTTCCTGAGACTACAATCCAATGTTCACTGCGGTGGTGATGCATTTGAAGGCTAAGGCGATGTCCAGGTTTTACATCAATTCGCTTGATTTTGTATCCTCGTCCTTCTTCTAGAATTGTAAATGAACCCCAAGGACGCAGTTCTGTTGCACTTGCGCCTTTCACTGTAGACGGAGATAGCGTCAATGTAGGAGCTTGCGCCATTTCTTTAACTTGTACCACCGTTCCTCTCCTCCCTATATTCGGGTTCATGTTGGATTCGTTTTTCCACCCATCAAGACTAGCAAACGCTTTTGATGGGCACCACTGGAAATTGGACAGTTTAGAAGAATTTTACCAAGTCTTTATTGAGCTTCAAATCGGCTTTATTCTCATGTGTCAAAGAGATTAGGGCTGGTAAAAGATGCCGATGCCATTGTGGACACGAGCAGCTGATTGGGGAGGACGGTCAAGGATCTGACCACCCAGATACAGTGTTGTCGAGCTTCCGCCGTCTAGATTCAGGGCGTTGGTCGCGCCAAGCTGCTTCATGATATTGGCAGTGTCGCCTAGCGTTGGGCCGACTCCGTCGATTCGATCTTGAATGGCAACAATCAGAATTGTGCCATCGAGCGTTTGTCCGATCGCACTGCGGGCTGCTTTCTCTTCAATAAAAGCTTTACTAAATCGTTCTGCTGTGGCATCTAATACAGTCTGCCCATTTTGGAGGAGTAGAGGCCCTGCGCCAAGGATAGTTGCGTAGTTGGCTAAATCGGGAGGCGTCAGACTCACTTCAAGTTGAACAGGCGCACCTACTGGAAAAGAACTGGTGGCACTTCGATTTGACCGCAGCACAAGTAAATATCCGTTTGAGGGAATTGAAGCCGGACTTCCAGCTTTTTCTACAGTGGTTTGCTCAATAACTTGATTATTCTGAACAGGAACTAAGATTTCGTTGTCTGAGAGGGTGGTGTAAGAAGTGCCCCATGCGGGAGTATAACGGGCAATTCCAGCTTGAACATAACCACTGTTAAGAGTTGTTAAGGGAAAGCGCTGGTTAGAGACGATCGCGGTTTCTTGCAGCACCAATCGATCGACCCTTAACTTGCCATCGGTGTTCCAAGCAACGACGCCACGGCTCAGAATTGGGCTAGATAGCCACTGATTATTGAGGCGAATGGCTCCGAGTGGAAGCTGATTGATGCGATTAAAGAAGCCCCCGTTGATTGCTGCGATCGTGCCTGTCTGCTGAGCCGTTCGCAACAACGGTGCAGTCCCTGGAACTCTATCTGCGTTGGACAGCACTGGACGAAAGCTCAACTGGGGCTGCTTAGGATTGACTTCTAACCAAACGGTGGGGAACTGGGCATTTCCAACCGCAATGTACTGCTGCCGCCATCGCACTCCGGGTAGCCAGGCGATGTCCTTTGCAGCTAGGTAAGGAGTCCCGACATCGATAATGATGCGATTAGCTTGAGTAGTGATTTGTGGACGTACGCGCCAGGGAATACCAATTCTCAAGCGAGTTTGAGCCGGTGATGTTTCGATTTTTAGCGTTCGGATTTTGTTAGCAGGACTTGACTTAAAGACTTGAGGAGGAGCAAAGCCAAGTTGAGCATTTAGAGTCAGTAGAAATTCGAGACTTTGGGGATCGACTTGCCAAGGAGCCGATCGATCGAGATCGATTGTAATGCGATCGCCCCAGGGCTGCTGCTCTTGACGAATGGCTAAAACCTTCGCAGGTTGAGTTGCGATGTTTAAGCGATCGCCATCAGCCTGCAACTGCCAGCCATTTTTCTGAGCAAGCTCTGTGATGTCAAGGTAGCGAGAGGTTGAATCGGCACGCGTCGGAAGAGTTGTTGCATCTGAGAACCACTGAATTGGCTGCTGGCTCACATTCGTTGTGCTAAGAAGCTGAACTCCAAAACGCTGAGTCAAGGCAGCATCACTGATGCCAATGCGAGAACTACTGCCAGCTTGCCACTGAGTCCAGGCTCCATAAAACGGTTGACCATTGAGAACAATTTGACGGTTGCCAAACGGTGTAGAAAGGGGAGTAGAAGTAGAGAGAGGAGTAGAAACCGAACGCTTTGGCAGAGGTCTTGGGCTTAACGTTGGTTGAGGAGTAGAGCCAGGAGAATCTGCTCGACCGGGGAGTGGAATAAGCAGCGTGCCGAGCATCAAGAGCGCCACCTTTGAGGGGAATGTTTTCCCTAGAATCAAGGATTTGAGAGGGTTCAACCGAATCTGTTTGAGAATGTCAATCTTAACCACAACGTTTTCTAAAGCCTCGAAACTCATTCAACGATCGCCGCCGCGTATTGTACTTGAAGTTACAGATTGTTAGTGCTGTCGAATCGATACGGCAAAGAGTTCCAACGCGACGGTTTCTTCAAAGGGCCATGAAGCGTTGATTGTTCCAAATCTCTAAACCACGACAGAGATTGTCAAGATAGCGTTACATGCTTGTTGGCAGATGGGGATTGCTATGCCAATAAATTTTTTATAATATTCTTAACTCAACCTTTATAAAAAGTCGGCGAAGTTGCCTGAAGGATACTCCTCTCCCTGATCTACTGCTGCTCCATTGAGTTTTGACGGTTACGATTACCTCAAGTGCAGCTTTACAAGAACGCTTGGCAAATTTTAGGGGATTGAGGGCATTTCTAACATGGATTTGATAGAGCTACTAAATTCTAAGCGCAGCCTTAGCAGGAAACCTGAATTGCCTAAGCGGTGTGATACTGAAGATTCGATGAACTAAATGTCTCTTCGTTGCCAAGTGTATGAATAGTAGGGCTTGACTAGCAGTTTTTTTTACTCGATTGTTGGATCTACGTGATCTTGATCGGCATTCTCTTCATATAAAGTTTCTGACGAAATCAGCCCTTAACCTAATCGTTTACGTTGCTACCAGCGTGAGCGCCTTCCCCGTCCCTAGCCATCAACTACATCTTTTTTCATTGAAATGAGTGGAATGAACCATCCCATGACTAACGTAAGTGCAACATCTGAGAATCAATCGCAGGATCACCAAAACTCGACATATGCAGGTCAGCGGTGGCTTGTGGAAGAGCGGGATGCCTGCGGTGTGGGCTTTATTGCGGATCAGCAGGGACGAGAAAGCCACGATCTGGTGTTGAAGTCGCTGACTGCGCTTTCTTGTATGGAGCATCGGGGGGGATGTAGCGCCGATCGCGATTCTGGAGATGGCGCAGGAGTGATGACGGCAATTCCTTGGGCGATTCTGAATGAATGGGCGACCTCGACAGGGATATCGTTGCCGTCTGAGGGCGTGGGTGTAGGCATGATGTTTTTGCCTCGGGTTGACGCGATTGGGGCAGAGCGCAACTCCGTAGGAACCGCGGCACTGTCTCGTCAGGTGGTGGAACAAGTTGTCACTGAGGAAGGATTATCGGTTTTAGGGTGGCGAGTACTTCCGGTTAATCCCGATGTATTAGGCGTTCAAGCCCGTGAGAACCAGCCTCAGATCGAGCAGATTCTGGTTCAGTCAGATCAGCTTCGGGGGGATGACTTAGAAGGGAAGCTGTATTTGATTCGCAAGCGCATTGAAAACGCCATCGCGAAAGAAGCGGCAGACTCAAATTCTGGACTGGAAGAGTTCTACGTTTGCTCGTTTTCTAGTCGCACGATCGTCTACAAAGGCATGGTGCGGGGAGAAGTCTTGGGTGAATTTTATCAGGACTTTCAAAATCCTGCTTATCAAAGTGCATTTGCTGTCTATCACCGCCGATTTAGCACCAATACGTTACCGAAATGGCCGCTCGCTCAGCCAATGCGATTGCTCGGACACAATGGTGAAATCAATACTCAGTTGGGTAACGTCAACTGGATGTTGGCACGACAAGAAGATTTGGCGCATCCTTGCTGGGGTGAAAAAATCGAGGCATTGAAGCCGACCGTCAATCCAGAGAACAGCGATTCTGCCAGCTTGGATAACGTTTTAGAATTGCTGGTGCGATCAGGACGGACTCCGATGGAAGCGCTGATGATCATGGTTCCAGAGGCGTATAAAAATCAGCCTGATTTGCTAGAGCATCCTGAAATCGTGGATTTCTACGAATATTACAGTGGCATTCAAGAACCGTGGGATGGTCCGGCGCTACTGGTGTTTAGTGATGGCAAGCGAGTTGGAGCAAGCCTCGATCGCAATGGGTTGCGTCCTGCCCGCTACAGCATTACTCGCGATGGCTATCTTGTTGTTGCGTCTGAAGCGGGTGTCGTTCAGTTGCCAGAAGCTGAGATTGTTGAGAAAGGGCGGCTCGGTCCCGGTCAGACGATCGCGTTTGATCTAGAGTCTCGCGAGATTTTGAAAAATTGGGATCTGAAAAAGCGGGTCGCGGCAGTTCATCCCTACGGAGACTGGGTGCGCCAAAATCGGCGATCGCTGCAATCTCAAACCTTTATTGACACCGCAGAAGCTAAAACTCAAGCGCTGTTGACGGCGCAAACCGCGTTTGGCTATAGCTCGGAAGATGTGGAGATGACGATTCAGGAAATGGCGGCACAAGGAAAAGAGCCGACGTTTTGTATGGGGGATGATATTCCTCTTGCTGTTTTGTCCGAACGTCCTCACGTCCTCTATGACTACTTTAAGCAACGGTTTGCACAGGTGACGAATCCGGCGATCGATCCGTTGCGCGAAAAGCTGGTGATGTCTCTGACGATGCAGCTCGGCGGACGCGGCAACATGCTAGATGCAAAGCCAGAATATGCCAATTTGCTGCTGCTGGAATCTCCGGTGCTGAGTGAGCCTGAACTAGATCAAATTCGGCAATCGGGATTTGAGACGACTAGTTTATCAACGCTATTTGAAGTGGCAGAAGGGCCGGAAGGACTGAGACGTGCTGTAACTCAATTGTGTCAGAGCGCGGCTGAAGCAGTTCGGACGGGTCAGAAGATTTTGATTCTCAGCGATCGCTTAGATAAAAACGGCAACTCGGCTCGTTTGACGGCTGAGCAGAGCTACATTCCACCTTTGCTCGCCGTAGGTGCAGTCCACCATCATCTGATCCGTCAGGGACTCCGAATGAAAGTGTCGCTGGTCGCTGATACGGCTCAAGCTTGGAGTACCCATCATTTTGCGTGTCTCGTCGGCTATGGTGCAAGTGCTGTGTGTCCGTATCTGGCGCTAGAAAGTGTGCGATCGTGGTGGTCAGATCCGAAAACGCAGACGATGATGGAGCGCGGCAAAATTAAAGCAGCAAGCTTAACAGCAGTGCAGGCAAATTATCGCAAAGCGGTTGAAGATGGATTGCTCAAGATTCTCTCGAAGATGGGAATTTCGCTGCTGTCGAGCTATCAGGGTGCACAAATTTTTGAAGCGATCGGCATTGGCGGCGATCTGTTGAACATGGGATTTTGTGGCACCGCATCTCGCTTAGGCGGGCTGAGCGTGAATGATCTGGCACAAGAAGTTTTGTCGTTCCACAGTCGTGCCTTTCCAGAACTGACCACGAAGAAACTAGAGAACTTTGGATTTGTGCAGTACCGTCCGGGAGGCGAGTACCACATGAATAGTCCAGAACTCGCAAAGCACTTGCACAAAGCGGTGGAGACCAAGAGCTTCGATCATTACGATCTGTATCAGCGTCATTTAGCTAATCGCCCGCTAACGGCATTGCGTGATTTGCTTGACTTCAAGAGCGATCGCCCCTCAATCTCCATTGACGAAGTAGAATCTGCCACAGAAATTGTGAAGCGGTTCTGTACTGGAGGAATGTCGCTCGGAGCGCTGTCTCGTGAAGCTCATGAAGTGCTAGCGATCGCGATGAATCGGCTAAACGGTAAATCGAATTCGGGTGAGGGCGGCGAAGATCCCGTTCGTTTCAAGGTGCTAAACGATGTAGAGCAAGGACTTTCGCCTGTCCTGCCGCATCTCAAAGGCTTGCAGAACGGAGACACGGCCAATTCATCGATTAAACAAGTTGCGTCTGGACGATTTGGCGTGACGCCAGAATATCTGATGAGCGCTAAGCAAATTGAAATTAAGATCGCTCAAGGGGCAAAACCGGGTGAAGGCGGTCAGTTACCAGGACCAAAAGTGAGTCCTTACATTGCCATGTTGCGCCGCTCGAAGCCTGGAGTGACGCTGATTTCACCACCGCCGCACCACGACATCTATTCCATCGAAGATCTGTCTCAACTGATTTTCGATCTGCATCAAATTAATCCCAAGGCGCAGGTCTCGGTGAAATTGGTGGCAGAAGTGGGAATTGGCACGATCGCAGCAGGCGTTGCGAAAGCAAATGCCGATATTATTCAAATTTCTGGACACGATGGCGGCACGGGTGCGTCTCCGCTGAGCTCGATCAAACATGCGGGTAGCCCTTGGGAACTGGGTCTAACCGAGGTGCATCGGGTGCTGATGGAAAATCAATTGCGCGATCGCGTCGTGCTGCGCGTCGATGGCGGCATCAAAACCGGCTGGGACATCATCATGGCGGCGCTCATGGGCGGTGAAGAGTACGGCTTCGGCTCGATCGCTATGATTGCTGAAGGCTGTATCATGGCTCGAATTTGTCACACCAACAACTGCCCAGTCGGAGTTGCTAGCCAGAAAGAAGAACTGCGGAAGCGCTTCCCTGGCACTCCAGAACATGTGGTGAACTTCTTCTTATTCATTGCCGAAGAAGTGCGATCGCTATTAGCTCGACTCGGATATCAATCCCTGGGTGACCTAATTGGACGCGCTGACCTGCTCAAAATGCGGGAAGGCGTGGAACTGACTAAAACCAAGACGTTGAATTTAGATTGTCTGACTCAGCTACCTGATACTCGCAACGATCGCAGTTGGCTTCAGCATGAAACCGTTCACAGTAATGGTCATGTGGTCGATGATGATCTGCTGGCAGATGCCGAGGTTCAATCGGCGATCGCCAATCAATCTAATTTGACCAAAGACGTGGTGGTGGTGAATACAGACCGGACAGTGGCGACACGAGTAGCAGGTGCGATCGCGGCGAAATACGGCAACTCTGGTTTCGGCGGTCAGGTGACGCTGAACTACACAGGCAGTGTCGGTCAAAGCTTTGGCGCATTTAACTTACCTTGTATGACGCTCAACTTGGTCGGTGAAGCCAACGATTATGTGGGGAAAGGGATGCACGGCGGCGAAATTGCGATCAAACCGCCTATCGATGTAACCTATGATGCCTTTCGAAATGTGATCATCGGCAATACTTGCTTATATGGCGCTACCGGAGGTCGTCTTTTCGCGAATGGTCAAGCGGGGGAACGATTTGCCGTTCGCAATTCCCTAGCTGAAGCGGTTGTCGAGGGTGTGGGCGATCACTGCTGCGAATATATGACGGGCGGTGTCGTAGTGGTTCTGGGTCGGTCGGGTCGCAACGTGGGCGCAGGCATGACGGGCGGACTCGCTTACTTCTTGGATGAAAATAATACCTTCCAAGCAAAAGTGAATCCTGAAATTGTGAAGGTGCAACGGGTGAGCACGCCTGCGGGTGAGCAACAGTTAAAGGAATTGATCCAAGCGCACAGCGATCGTACAGGTAGCCCGAAGGCGAAAGCCATTTTAGCGGACTGGTCGGAGTATTTGTCGAAGTTCTGGCAGGTCGTGCCACCGTCTGAAAAAGATACGCCAGAAGCCAATCCAGATGCGGTTAAAGTTGCAATCTCCGTGTAACTTGCAGCCTGTAGAAAGCATGAAACAGTAGGGTTGTAGATCTGAGGTGTAACGATCGTATCGCCCTTGTTCCACAGCATCGAAGCTCACTAACAGGTCTACAACCTACTAAATGAAAGCAGGAACACTCATTGCGTCCCTGCTTTCTTAAAAACTACTCAAGAATAACTCTTCGATTCTTATCACTGCTCTACCCCTGACCTAATCACCTCAACTGATCGCAAACCCATTCTGCGGTTGCCGCTCCCGACCGAAAAGCGCTTTCGACTCGATTTCCGCCACACCAGTCGCCCGTGCAGACTAAGGGCGAATCGGTCTGAGCGGCGAGATAAGGCTGAGCGAGTGGTGTGACTGGGAAAGCATATCGCCAGCGATGAACTTGCAACACTTCGGGTTCGGTCAGCCAAGGAACAGTGGCTTGAGCTGCTTGAATCAGCAACTGTTTGCCCACGGCTTGAAGATCAGGAGCCTCAAAAAATTGATGAGCGAAGGCGGCGCTGCTTTGAATTACAAACACAGGCTGCACTGGGTGCTGCTGTTTTGAGCTATCAAATCCAATCCAGCTTAAATCTGAATCTAGAGGACAAGTAATGCCCTGAAACGGCAATGCTTCAGCGTCCGATTGACGACTTTGAGGATAGAGCGCGATCGCGCTAATTGATGGCGCAAACTCGACCGATTTCAACGCCTTCAAATAGCGCTCGTCTAACTCCAATCCCTCCAGCAACATCACCGCTTGAGGGGCTGGAATTGCCATCACTAACAATCTCGCCGTTATGTCAGGAGCTTGCGCGATCGCGGTTTCTTCACAACGCAACCGCCACCCGTTCTTAGTTGCCTCGATCGAGATGACGCGCTGATTCAACCGGATGTTGAGATCGGTCGTGATCGCACGTGCGATCGCGCTAATGCCAGTCGGGGATGCATATCGAGGCGATCGCTCCGTCGGGGCTCGAAGTTCTCCCTGACCATCCAGTTCGTGAATCGTTTCTGTCCAGGTTCTCAGTGTGCCTCGGCCTACCAAACTCTCAAGCAATGCTTTAAACGACGAATCTTTTGGTTTGAGATAGCAAACGCCATGATCCGCATGAGTGCCGTGGAGTCGCCGAGTTGCCATGCGTCCGCCCAGCCCTCGCGACTTCTCAATAACCACAACACGATGCCCTACTCGGTGTAGCCGTTGGGCGCAGGTCAAGCCCGCCATACCTGCACCGACGATCGCAATATCAGCCGAAGAATCTGCCATGAAGGTCAACCGCAATCCTAATCACAAGGTTTGAGTGTGGAGTGTAGAATATGAAGGACTGCCCGCACGCTGCATTTGGAGGAAGTCTAGCAGTGGATGAGTTTAGAGACGCTTTAGAACTGGCAACAGACGACGAGTTGCAAGAATTAACCGATATTCTGTTTCGCCCCAAATTTAATCCTTTGGATTACGTTAACACGCCTCATCCTCTAGACGTGCAGAGCCAACACCGAGAGGACTGGTTAGATACGATCGACGATCGGTTCCGTTTTCTTGCGGCAGATGGCATGACTGTTCTACGCCGTCAAACCGGACACGTGACCTATCGCCAAATCCTAATTCAAGTTTGTCGCTATTTGAAGCTGCCCTACATGAACTCGATGGTGACTACCGATATTGAAGCAGAAATTTTCTTGCATCTGCTACATCGAGCCTGGAAGCAATTGCCCGCGTCTGAACAGGTCGCCCTGTCGCGGCAGGTTCAGCAGTCTCTCTCTCAATCCACTTTTGTGCAACAGTTGCCCCTACTGCTTCAGAAAGATCCGATGGCGTTGGTCTTGAAGGGAGGAAGCGCTTTAGCCGTAAATTCGGTTGTTCAGCCGATGTTGCTGCAATTGATTGCGCGACAGTTTGCGATCCACTTTGCTCAGTATCAGTTGGCGCAACAAGCGATCGCACAAGGCACGATAGTCGCTGCTGGGCAGGTTCAACACTATGTGGCGCTTCAGATGGCGCGGCGGGGTATGGCTGGCGCAACTGCAAGATATGGAGCTACTCGCGCGGCAATGGCGTTTGTGGGGTCTGCGCTGTGGATGTGGTTTTTAGCCGATTTAGGCTGGCGGGCGATCGCAACTAATTATGGTCGCGTGATTCCGACTATTTTTGCGCTGGCACAGATTCGACTGACGCGATCGGAGTGTTTTGGAGCCGTTTAAGCCGCTATTCAGGTCTCCTGATTTGAAAATTTTTCAGCTTCATCCCGAGCCAACGCTTCGCAGGCAGTGGAATGCAGCTCAGATTGGCTTGTTTCTGCTGCCGTTCAGTTCGTTTCTGGGCGGCGTATTGTTGCTTGTCCTGTCTTTTGTGATTTGGCAGAAGCAGTATAAAACGCTGAGCCGTCAGCCCGTAAATCGAGGATTCGCAATTTTAAGCCTTTGGCTGGTGATTTCCGCTGGTTTTGCCAGCAATCGCACAGATGCTTTTTTAGGAATATTCAATTTTCTGCCATTCTTTGTCGTCTTTGCAGCCCTGAGCTATCTGATTCAGACGCTAGATCAACTGCGTCGAATTGCCTGGATTTTACTGCTCACCTCGATTCCAGTCAGTCTGATTGGGTTTGCTCAATTGTTTTTGCATTGGGGCGGCAATCCATCGGTGTTGTACGGGTTGGTCGAATGGACGATTGATCCCCAAGGAACGCCTCCGGGACGAATGGCATCCGTCTTTGCCTATGCAAATGTCCTTGCCAGTTACTACGTAATTGTGTTTGTGCTGGGACTGGGACTGTGGATTGAAGCGATTAGCAAACGTGTGGCTTCTAAGCAACACTATTTGTTAGCGAGTATCGTGTTGACCGATGCGATCGCGCTGATTCTCACCAATTCCAGAAATGCATGGGCGATCGCACTCCTGGCCTGTCTCGCGTTTGCGGTGTATCAAAAATGGTATTGGGTCGTTGGAGTGGTCAGCGCGATCGCAGGAGCTATGCTTGGTGCTGCCTTTGCTCCAGACCCTTTAGCAACAGGATTTCGGACGGTTGTTCCCCGTTTTTTTTGGGCGAGATTGAATGATCAACTGTACAGCGATCGCCCCGTTGCTCAACTGCGATCGACGCAGTGGAAGTTTGCTTGGTCACTAGCAGAGCAGCATCCACTCACCGGATGGGGACTGCGGAGTTTTAGCCCTCTCTACGAGTCGCAAATGCACTATTGGCTAGGGCATCCCCATAACCTGTTTCTGATGATGGCCGCCGAAACCGGGTTTCCTGGAGCCTTACTGCTCTACGGACTCGTTGGCTGGATTATGGCTCAGGGAGTCTTATTCATGCGCCGTGGATTCGCTCAAAGCAGGAACGATCGGCTTCGCCAAGGTCCAGAGGAGCGACGGCTCTACTTCACGTTCCTCACCGCTTTTTTCGCCTGCACTCTATTCTGCTTGCTAGATATCACCTTGTTTGATGCTCGAATTAACCTGATGGGGTGGGTTCTCCTGGCCGGAATTTGGGGAATTAGCCGTCAGCCCTCAAGTCTGTCTACCTGATTTAGCGCGTTTTGACGCTGTGGCTCTAGACTCTACTGTAAATTCTGGGATGTCTTGTAGTTCAGCATCGCTCAGACTGTACTGTTCGCAGACTAAACTCAATCGAGTATCAGGCACTTTGAGAGTATTGACGGAATGGGTTAAATCACCTTGAAAGTGAACCACCATGTTGACCTGTGGTTTAATCTGTCCCACCTGCTGTTTGTGATTGCGTAAAACCAGTTCTCCGCCTTGCAATGCCTTCGGCAGCTGAACATAGAGAACACTGACGATCGTAGGTGGGTCAATCGTCTTGCAGTATGACCTTAGGGAGCGATCGATATGTGGATCGACCCGAGAGCCTTCTCGAAGCAAGAGCGGATTCAGGTAAAACGCGTTGCATGTCGGCTGAAGGACTAGGTCCAAATAAGGCTTGAAGAAGGGAAATTTCTGCTTTACGGTCTCTAGTCCTAACCGTTGAAATACGACTGAAAATCCTTGAGTCCCAACAAAATCACGGTTAAGATTATTCACCGCGAGATAAGAACTCGCCAGAATCTCGCCCCGCAAGTCGTTGAGGTAGGAAAGCGGGAAAGCATCAAGGTGTTGGCGGTAGTACTTCAAAACGAATCAGGCAGTAGATGAGCGATCAGCATTAGATCTCATTCTATTTGCTGATCGCTCATCCTTGTTTACCTTAAAGAGCAGACTTTCAGCCCGCTCTTGAGCTAGCTTGGTTCTACCACAAAGCTCTTATACCATCTGAGGTTGAATTCTCGATTGGCTGACTCGTCGAGGGCATTGGCTCCGTCTGGGTTGAATTCGGCCGTGTTGGAGAGGATGCCACCGTTAAAATAGGACGTACCAAGGCCAGCACTTCTGATTCGGTTGCATACCCATCAAAGGCTTCAGAACTGAACGGAATGATGGAGGTAGAACCCATCTGTTTCAGTGATGACGATGATGATGTTGCTGCCGATCGATTTTCGTTATAAATCACACTACTTGCGCTACGAATCCAAGGACGCTCATCTGCGGCTAGTAGCGTTTGTCGCAGAAACCGAATGCCTGCCGCATGGCGAGCTTCGACTGAGTGAATGGCTAACGCAGCCGCTAGAATTGGTTTACCTGCTTCGCCTGCTGCCACCAAATTCTGCACTTGCCCCTTGTAAGCCGCTACGCCGAGGTCTTCAACATATTGTCCTGCGAGCAACAAATCGGTTGGATTAGCAAATGGATCTCGTCCTAAAATAGCGCTGTAATTCGGATTTTGCGGAAGCACGATCGCATCCGGATCGCCGCCAATAGAACGTAACACCGCAGATAAATCAGTGACATGCTGCGCCTCGTCTTGTCCATAGGAAATCAGCGCATTTTTTGCCACTTGTGGAGCACTTCTCAAAGCACCTGTCTGAGCGGCGGCAACGGCACGGCGATAAAAATCGGCTTCTAGCTTTTCTAGTGTTAGAGCGTATTCAGTGACTTGCCTTGGTGTTAGGGTCGCCGTTTGGGCATAAGCGGGTATCGCTGGAGCAATAAACAAAGAGGTCAATACAAGCAATGCCGCCACGGCGATCGCTGGAGTGGAAGTGATGACCCGACGACATGGACTACAAAAACGACTGAAAGCAGCCTGTAATACTTGAAAGCTTGCAAAATTCGACAATTGGTTCATAACAGGTTTCATCGGTGAGTTACTCCTTTCGTTACGCAACGAGCGCACCGCCAATCGGGTTATTTAAAATCTTGAAAGACGCAACTGCTGCAACAATCTGCTTGGGCGTGTAGAGTTCGTCGTAAGCTCGTCCTTTGACTGGATTCAAATCTGCGTTCAGGCCGCTGTCCTGAATCAGCCGCTCCGAGTCGGTTTCCGTCGTGGGACGATTGAGCAGCGATCGCACGCCTGCGGCATGACGACCTTCGACTGAGACAATTGAACCTGCTGCCAAAAGATAGGTTGGGTTCGTCAAACTCGGGCCTGCTCCGTTGTAAGCATGAACGCCCAAGTCTTCTAACGTCACAGCCGTATTTAAGATCTTGCTGCGATCGCGTAACAGAGCCGCTAATCCTGCCTTGTTGAGACTTAGATCACGGGTTTGAAACAGAGCGTTTGATCCTAAAACTTGACGTAGAAATTTGACATGAGCGGCTTCATGATTGCCAATAGCGCGAAGATAGTCAATCTCCTTGGCGTTGGTAATTTTGCCGCTACTCAAAGCAGCGGGGTAGAAGGCCGCTTCAAGTTCCTCAAGCAACAGCGCGAAGTTAAGAATGCCAATATCATCAGCGTTAAACGTGAGAGATTTAGCGCTAGCTTGAGCCATCACTGTTTTCGGAACGGTCGTCATTACAGCAGCACCAACGCCATAAAGACCCCATTTCAATAGGCCGCGTCGCGAGAGCGCAGCACGCCCTGCGGAAGACATAGCTGAAAAGGTCATAAGCTATTTTCGAGTGAAAGTTTACACAGGCAAAATTGCAACCCGATCGTCTAGCTCAACGTGCGAATTCTCATCTAAAACTCTGGGTACACACTTTTGGAATAGCGCTACCGTTGAATGTTTTGAACTATTTCTAGCTATAGAAGTTAAAGTCTCAAAAACATCTCCGTCGTAGAGTCAGTTACGATCAACGTTGCGCTAACGTTGCAATTTCATCTAGTACGTGTACTGATACGACAGTGGATTCACTTATTAGAAGATAAAGATTTAGAACCCAAAGAGAAGCAAAATCTTTTAAAACATGGCAGCCTCTCACAGCAAGATAGAACTTGACTGCTGTCACAAAGATTTGCGCATAAAGAAATGCAGGTTCCACACACGACTTGGCAAGTTACCCGGAAAGGAAAAAGATAAGCTGAAGAAGTAAGCGA
>NZ_JCACCM010000117.1:0-19998 GCF_059501405.1 Myxacorys sp. | reverse complement strand
GAACTTGAAAGGTCATGTTAGCTACCTTTGTTTTTATTTCCCGACAACTCTAATAGAAGCGCGATCCTACGGAGCTTCGCGAAGCGAATCGCGTCTTCTGAGTTTGAGTCGGCTGGATGAATTCGACGGACACTTAGACGCTATCTCAAAACTGAACCGCATAACATTGGCGTAGGAAGGTGTGTACTAGACTGCTGCACTTTGCAAAACAAGATTTAAGCAACGGCGAACGTGTACTTCCCAAGAGTCAGTTGTAGGAGGAAAGATTAGTGTGTACAGCATCACGCCACTCATCATGTCAAATACTAGATCAGGATCGATCTCCGGTTGAATTTCATTTCTTGCTTTTGCCCGTTCCAAGACAATCGCAAAAGCTTGTCGCCGAGGTTGTAAGTATTTTGCCCAGTAAATTTGAGCAAACTGAGAATTACTGGAGGCACTGCTGATAATCATCGCAACCGTCTGTCGTCCGAGTGGGCTGAGCGTGATTTGTGCTGCATTCTCAACGAGCGCATCAATATCCCCCCACAAGTTGCCCGTATTCGGGATCACAACCTCTTCTCGCATATTCTCGATGGCATCCGCTACCAACTCTTCTTTACTGACGTAACGGCGGTAGATCGTTGTTTTGCCAACTCCAGCACGAGCCGCAATTGCTTCAATAATCATGGCATCAAACCCAATTTCCGCTAACAACGCTAACGTTGCTTGCAAGATAGATTGATGTGATTCGACACTGCGAGGTCTCCCCAGCTTTTTGTTGATTTCGCTCATAAACGCTATTATAATTTACGAAACGGTATCGTATCGAAATACAGAGTAGACCAAATATGAGTAGTTCTTCCACTTCTCAAACGCTGCCACTACCCCTCGGTCGTCTTGGTTTACCTGTGGTTGGAGAATCCATTCAGTATTTACGTGATCCAGAAGGATTTATCGCCAAGCGACAGCAGCAATACGGCAATGTCTTCAAAACTTCCCTGTTCGGTCGCCCAACCATTGCTTTGATTGGAGCAGATGCCGCACGATTTCTATTTGCCAACGATGGTCAGACACTTGAGATGACCAACACACCCAATTTTGAGGTGTTACTGGGGGGAAAGTCAATTGGTGTTCAAATCGGTGCAGCTCACCAAGTCTTGCGTCGCCAACTGTTTCAAGCCTTCCAGCCGAGAGCTTTAGAAACATATGCGACTACGATGACGGACATGACGCTTGACTATTTACACAAGTGGGAACAGATGGGAACGTTGACTTGGTATAACGAGCTAAAACAATACACGCTCGACATTGCTTGTCGATTATTTATTGACGTTAGTACGAGTGTGGATGAAGAACTGGCGAGCGTTTATGAGATTTGGAGTAGAGGGCTATTGACGATTCCGTTACGTTTTCCTGGCAGTCGGTTCGAGCGGGCAGTACGAGCAAGAGAGCAACTCCTCATGCAATTTGATCAACTGATCAATCAACGCCAGCAACATCCGGCCGATAAGCAGGATGTTTTAAGTATTTTACTGATGGCAAAAGACGAAGCAGGAAATGCGCTCAGCCGAGTTGAGATTAAAGACAACATTTTAGGAATGCTTATTGCAGGACATGAAACACTCACATCAGCACTGACTTCCCTATGTCAGCTTCTGGCTCAACATCCAACCGTATTAGAGGCGCTTCGTGTAGAACAATTACGCCTTGGTTATCCCACCGCTCTAACTCAAGAGACGTTGAAGCAAATGACTTACTTGGAACAAGTTCTAAAGGAAGTTTTAAGACTTGTTCCGCCTGTTGTTCGCAGTGGTTCGCGCCGAGTTTTAGAAGCTTGTGAATTCAGTGGATACCTGATTCCACAGGGGTGGGATGTCTATTATCAAATTCCTGAAACTCATCAAGAGCCGCAAATCTATAAGAATCCAGAACAATTCGACCCTGACCGCTTCTCTTCAGAACGAGCGGAAGACAAACAAAAAGTTTTCAGTCACATTCCATTTGGCGGCGGAATCAGAGAATGCTTAGGGAAAGAGTTTGCTAGATTGGAAATGAAGATATTTGCTGCTTTGTTAGTGCGTCACTATCAATGGGAACTCCTGCCTAACCAAAATCTAGAACGGACTGTGTTACCTTTCTCGCGTCCTCGTGATGGATTAAAAGTGAAGATTTGGCGGTATGAAGGCGAAAACAGCAAAGAATCGTGCTGATTCAGAATGACCAAAATGGATAATAGCCAGAGGACATTAGAAACGATTTGGCGAGTACCAGATAGATTGTGGCACACACTTAAATCAATTCTGGATGAGCATGATCCACCATCACCTGTTGGTAGAAAGCGGATTGATGCCCGTGCTGCACTAGATGCCATCATTTTTCGACTACGGAGTGGGTGTCAATGGAATCAACTGCCTAACGAGTTTCCTGACGATAGTTCGGTGCATCGGACCTTTCAACGCTGGGAACAGATTGGTGTCTTAGACCAAATTTGGACAGCATTGGTTGAAGAATGCGAAGAACTTGGTGGCGTGGATTGGCAGTGGCAAAGTGCAGATGCAGCAATGGCAAAGGCGCGATTTGGCGGAGATGAAATAGGACCAAACCCTACTGGCCGAGCCAAGCCCGGAACCAAACGAAGTTTATGAGTCGAAGCAGATGGTGGACCACTTGCAGCGGTTCTTAGTGGTGCAAACGTTCATGATTGTAAGTTACTCGAAGCGACCTTAAAAGCAATCGTCGTGGAACGTCCAAATCCACAGAACGTTGAACAGCATTTGTGTTTAGATAAGGGGTACGACAATCCCACCGGGCATGATGCAGTTGACACATACAATTACATTCCGCATATTCGTCGAATTGGCGAGGAAAAGTTGGATGAGCATCAGCAGAAACGTTATCCAGCTCGTAGGTGGGTGGTAGAGCGAACACTTGGATGGCTCTCGAAGTGTAGAGCAATTCTGGTGCGGTATGACAAGAAAGCGTGTAACTATTTGGGACTGATCAAGTTAGCTTGTGCATTGCTCTGGTATCGCCGCTGCTGGCGCTTATCCAATCGAATTGATTTTTTCGCACTCAATGCTACTCAAGTTCTAACTTCTCCGTCTTGAGATAGCGTCTTAGCACAGAGAGTGGAGTTTGACCTCAATGGTGAATTGTGCCCAACACTCCCAAGTTCATTCACGCGATTCGCACTTTTAGGAAGGTCAAGCCAGTGATAAGAAGTGGTGGCTAAGACTGGCTAAGGTGATGAGCCAATACCCTCGCCTTCCTTATTCATTCAAGTTTGTCGCTCACTTATCGAAAATTATGAGCGACAAACAAATTAGTTGTCCATAAGTGCAAAGCAAATTGAAAAGGACTAAAGCAGGTTCCCCCATTGGGCTTGGGTCATCTCTTCCCATTGCGTTGTGCTCATCTCTTCCCAGTCGATCGACCCCACTCCATCACTGCTCAATCCCATCGCAAGCACGCCTTGCTCTGGGTTCGAGAAGCCCACAAAACTGAAGCCAAGTGCCAGCCCTGCTCTCACATCTGACTGGGGACGAAGGGCAAAGCCAAGTGCAAACTCACCCACGTTCTCAATGGGCGTCAGGTCATACGTGCGATCGCGGCTCATAAAACTGAATCCAAGCGCCAGCTCCCCATCATCCGTTTGCCGATAAATAGGAGTAATGATTGCAGGATGATCTGCATCGACAAAGCCGAGTAACATGCCATCAAAACTGACCACACACCGCCGCTCTGCCATTGCGATCGCGAATCCATCCATGAGATAGGCGGCTGTGCCATCCGGCTCAATCACATCGCCTCGCGAGAGCGGTTGATAATTAAACCAGCCATCATCCAGATCAGTGGTGATGGCTGCGCCTTTGTAGCGTCCCCAGTAGATGTTGCCCCAAATCGAGGCCAGTCGGCTGGCTTCAGTTTTCGCATTGGCAATGCCCCCACTCACCCCACCAGATTCCACTACGGCTGAAAGATACTCAAAGCTCAGCTCTTTCTGGCGTGGGCGAAATGGCAGCGTTGCATCAGAGGGAAACTTGCCCTTTCCTGACACCGTAATATCTTGAGTCGTGAACGGTGGGGAGTAGGTATCGGGTGCAGGTGGCTGAGCTTGCCCAGAGTTGGAAACTACAATCGTATTGTTGGCAGATGTCAAAAGCATTAGATTTGCCGAATCATAAGCCAGCGACTGCTTAATTAGCTTCTCTCTCAGCTTTGCAACCAGGTCTGGGTAGAGAATCGGAATCACTTTTTTAATGTCCGTTTCGTTTTCCCACTCGCCAAAGGTGCGTTCCCGCCAGGTCTGCACTTGCCGTTCAGATTCGTGCATCGAGCGCATGGAGCGATACTGCGTCACGTTGGCAGGCAACGCTTTGAAGCCAAAATCTTCGGGAATAACTGTGCCGATCGCTCGATAGGTTCGCGTGGTGATTTGTGGTCCATTGCCGAGCTTCTCTAGTTCTGGAATGTCCTGTGGATCATCATCATCAATTGAGCCGCTTCTGAAGATATAAGCCAGTTCATATCGATAAATCACATGGACTTCTTCTACCAGCACCATCGTTCCAAGCAGCAGAAAGAAAATATCGACGACTTTATCCTTGGGGTATGTCTCTAAGACCTTCTCAAACGCTGCATCAAACAGCTTGTAAACTTTCGTGATATGCGTCAGCAAGCGCCCTTGGTTGCCTTGAGAGCATTTGCTCTCCCCGGCTTTACCTGTCACTGGGCTATTCGTCTCGTATTGAAACGTTTCGATTCGATATTCGGAATCGATTAGGGCAGTTCTACCAAACTCGACGAAGCTCCGCCCAGTCTCAAGGGGTAGCACAACGCCTGCTGGCTCCTCTGTCCAAGTTTGGACAGTGCGAAGCTTGCTACTGCGCTCGAACTCATCGAGAGTCCGGGTGCGCTTGACAATAATTTCCGCATCAGAAGATGACCCCGCTAGGAGTGCAGGTCCATACTCCTCAGTTTTGGTTTCGGTTTTATCACCCGTTTTGCGAACGATTGTCACCTTGCCTCTAATCAGCACCTCTTCTGAGGGTTGATCGCCTTCCAGCCGCGAATAATCTGCCGAATCACTCCCCGCATCTAGGCTGAGAATGGGAGCCGATGGCTGGGCATTGATGCTGCTGGCTCGGACGAGTCCATTGCTATCGACCCAGAGAAAGCATCCCGCCGCTGCTGCGATCGCACCTGCCTGCTGGAGATAGTTACCTTCTAAAAGTCGTGGGGATGGATGATTAAGCGAACCGGGAATTGAATCGATGAGGTTTGGGCATCCTGACGCCGCCAGCAGCCGATTGATAATGTCACCCCGCGCGGTGCTAGTTCCGAGACAAATTCCCGATTTATCGCCCTTGCCTTCCTTAAAATTCATCAGGGCAAACACATCGCCCACTTGCAGCGTTAGCTTGCGAGTCTTCAAGTCGAAACCACTATCGAGAATAAATAATCGCCCACCTCTGGGCGATGGGCGCAGTGTGCCAGAGGTATCAGCAATTTGCACAATAATCGCTTGACCACGGCTCCAACGGCTATTCCTGCGATCGTCCAAACTCTCGAAACCAATTGGACGCCCTAAGACAATCTCGCCCGTGAACGTGACTAAACCAGATTGGTCAAGCTTCGAGTCGCTGCCACGAAAACTGATGAGAGCAGGCGTGCAGTCCAGTCCGGCAATACTGATCTGGTAATTACGAATGCTCAGATTAATCATGCGACCACCCGATCAAGTTCTTTCAGCACAAATCGTGCGAGATAGCGATATTGCAAGCTGCCCGTTTCTTCTGCCTTCGGCTCGAACATTCGCACGGCATAAACCGCAGGGTAGGCAATGCCGCCGCCAGAGATCGTGGTGATAGGTCCGGCTGCTTGTCTCGTCGGTGCGATCGCGTCTTCGATATACGGCTGAATCTGGTCTGAAACGGTGATTTGATAGTCCTGCTGGTTGCGTCGGTGGCGCTCTGACCTGGCAAAAATCGCCCACAGCACGCGCCACTGCTCAATTCCTAGATAAACCTGAACCGTCCAAACGTGCTTTGCTTCGTACAAAGTGCCGTCCGAAATCGGGCTGCCAAACAAGCTGTATTCCGTGGTTCCGGTTTCGCCAATGACTCGCTCGTAGCCGCCTTGGGCGAAGCGTGACAACTGGCGATCGCCCAATGTCAGTGAGAAAGTATCAATGCTTAGAGTCAGGGTTCGGGTCATAGGGCAGCGCTCAAACTGCCCTACAGTTCCTACTGAGAGGGAAGCGTAGAGTTTTGACGAAACTACCTGTGCTTAAGGCTGGAAGAAACCTACTTGACGAATAGTTCTCAAAATGAGAACATATAAAAGTCATCTATACGGCCTCAATTACTTTTGGGTTCGCGGCAATTATGCGTAGAAACGATCGCATCTTGTAATGGTTTGATCGTTTGTTCTACTTGTCTCGAAGTCCAAAGGTAATTGAGGCCGTATAGCTTACCAAACGTGAGTCAGAACATGAACAACTCTCCATCCATCAATTTGAGAAACGAATTTTATGCACATCATCGCTATACGCAACCTGCGCTCAGACGCCGCAAAGTATTCGGATGTTAGCAAGAAGATTGAAGCCTGGTATCAGGTTGTAAAGCAAGCTTCCTGGCAGAACCTAGAAGAAGTTCGCACCGTGTATCGCGATGCTGAAGCGGTCGGTAATCTCACCGTTTTCAACATCAAAAGCTATCGCCTCATCGTTTCGATCGATTATGAATCTCAAACGGTGTATTACAAGTATTTTCTAACTCATGCAGACTATGACAAGGGGGTATAGAAAGATGACCCTTACTTTTGATAAAAACAACTACGGGCAACTCTTGGCAGAGTTTAAGCCTCAAGTGATTGATTCTGAAGCAGAGTACGATCGGGCACTTGAGGCTGTAGAGCAGCTGATGGGATGCCAGAATCGCGCTCCAGAGCAGACCGAACTCTTAAAGCTTCTGGTGGCGCTGATTGAGGCATATGAAACCACTCATTATCCAATGGAGGCGTCCACTCCTCAGGAGATGCTCGAACATTTGATGGAGTCGGCAGGCGTTAGGCAAGCTGACCTAGTTGGAGTCCTGGGTTCCAAAGGCGTTGTATCAGAGGTAGTGAACGGCAAGCGTTCAATCAGTAAGGCACAGGCCAAGGCACTAGGAGAGTTTTTTCACGTCTCTCCCAGTTTGTTTATCTGAGTTAGCAACGAGTCTGTCAATCTGCTCTCAGTCTTCAAGGCGTAGTAAATTCCATAACAAACATCAATCAAATCATTCCGTGGTGATTTCTATCTAGCCTAAGTGCGCGACATAGAGGGCGTAAGCTATCCAATGGATATAACAGAACACGACCTAACTCACCACAGCGAGACAAGGCTGTAGATTGGGAAGAATGCCCTTACTGATAAATTGTTGATACAAGCCAAAGAAGTCAGCATGAACAAGCCTTCTCATCTCCTCATCCGTCTCGCGGTCTTCTTTCCTTGCTGGCTCACCGTACTGCCTACACCCAGCGCCTTTTCTCAACTGCCAGCAGGGACAAGTCGCACTGAACTGCCATCTGTAGAACGACTGTTTAAAGGCGAGTTTGACCTATTCTCGCCGTTCTATGATTGCTGGAACCTCTCCTATCGACTGAACGACGTCGCCTATGAGAGGCAGTTGCAACTGAAGGGCGAGCTCGGGACGCTATCGACCACAATTTTGAATCCTTCCACGAAGCAACGTGAGCGGGTTCAGCAAGCAGTGAGGGTGAGTGATGCTGGGCTACGGCGGCAGATCTTTTTAGGGTTAGATCGGATCAAACAACGCAGGGCAACCGAACACGTACTCTCACTAATTAGTCGGCAAATCGAGAGCGGCCGCTTGAAAGGCGAGCCACTAAAAGATGCAAAGCAATTTCAGCAAACGCTACAGACACTGCTGACGCATCCGAATCCTCAGGAGGTCCTGCTGAAAGCCATGAAAGCGGAAGCCGTGAAGGGCTTTCAGCAGGATCAGCAAAGGATTGAAGCCGAGACCCGCGAGGCTGAGAAGATTTTAGATGAAGGGATCGAACAACGGCGTCAACAAATTGTGACCATCTTGAACGACAAAGAGCAAAGAGGGCAATTAGATGGGCAAATCAAACAAATAACTGAGGCCATTAACTCTAATCAACTCGAGGGAGAGCAGTTAAAAGCGGCGAAGCAGGCATTGGTAGAATTACAGGCACTTCGCTCAAATCCCGCCAATGCTTACACTAAGCGCTCTCAAGCGTTTCGAGATCAAAAGCTTCAGGAGATTCGCAGCCGCAGGCAAAGCTTGTTGGAACAGGCTCAAAATGAATTGAGCAAACAGATGTTGGTTGTCGACAATATGGATAACGGTTTAGTAGTTGTGACATCCCAGACGAGCGACCGCGATACGTCTCCTAGAGCAGCGATGACCCACTCTCAAGCTTTTGCTCTGCAAATCAGGAATGGTAATTACAGTGCTAAGACTTGTAGCGCGAAAGGTGACTGTGCGCCTGTAGAGGTGATGGCGTGCCTGCCCCACTAATTTGCGAGGCAGAATTGCCATCCGAATTAGTGTCAATGTAGCTCACCGGAAGGTCGATGGTTGGGCTGTTGCTCATTGTTGACGTTAGTAGGCGTCAAAATTATAGACACACGGCGTTTCAGGAAGTTGCGATCTCTGCGAAATTATAGGTTCGCTTATTCGTAAATCTCTCGGTTAGCGCTTAGAGCAAGGATGAATTCCTCCCAACTGGCGAGAGTTGGTTTGGAAGGATTAAAGATTTCGTAGGCTAGAGCCTGCTGATTCATTCATGAACGTAGCGTAATCACTCACGGGATCTTGAGAATTGAACGTCAGAGACCTTGGCGTATTCGCCAGCTTTTCAATCCGATCGGTCATCTGCTTTAATGCCCCAATCACATCGCCGCCGCTCGTTGCAGCTTTATTCACCGCAGACGCCACGCCGATGGCGTTTGGTCCTGATTTGAAGCTATCAAGCTTACTGGTCAGATCGGCCACCTCACCAAACCCGCTTTTGGAAGCAATCATGCTGAGGAACTCCTTCTCCCTGCCAGAGCTGAGGTTCAAGGCAGTCAGGACCGCTTCACTCTGCCCTTCCTGGCCACGGAACTCATTGCCCGCGATCACTTGACTGAATGCCCGTCGTGCATTGTCATAAGCTGTAATGTCGCTGCCTGAGAGTGTTAAGCTGCCACCCGCGCCCAGGCTGCCACCACCTGCACTGGCACTCGCTGCACCACCTGCAAAGCCGCCGCCATTAATTCCTGCCTCATCTCTTGCCTTGGCCAGCTCGCGATCGCGTCCACGTTGGTTGGCGGCATTCGTCGCGTCGAGTTCATTTCTAGCCTGCTGCTGTTTCAGGTCGCTAACCTGCTGCTCTTGAGCAATTCGCTTGTCTAAAAGAGCATTTTGATCCTGAGCAATGCCAATATTCTCGCGAGCAAACCCTAACCCCTTCCGAGCATTATCCAAATAGTCTTGTGCAGAGGAAACTTCCTCTCCATCACCTGATTTCTTCGCTTCACGCAATTCCTGCTGAGCATCCAGCACATTGCGTTGTGCAGCGTTCTCAGCTACTTTCGCCTCATTCAGGGCACGCCGTGCAGAAACCTTTTCTAATTCGAGTTGAATCACTAACGACTCGCGTTCAAGCTGCTGCTGCTGTAGCAACAAGGAAACCCGTTCGCGATCGACTTCTACCTCTAACGATTGGCGATTCGCTGTCAGAGTGACAATATCACCCGTGCCTGTGCCTGATACTCCACTGCCGCCAATCTGCTGCTGCAAAACGGCTCTGAGATTGGTTCCGGTTTCCTTTGATTGCAGCGCCTTAACTGCATCAATATTTTCATTTGCTATTTTCATTTGCTCGATCGATGCCAATTTTGAGCGTGCTCTGGCGAGCATCCGCGATCGCATTCGTCAACTTTAGTTCTGACTCTAGAGCGGTTTTTTTGTTATTGAGCGATCTCGTCTCCGCTTCTGCGACCTGAGCAATTTTCTTCAGCTCAATCTGTGCCGAGAGTTCGACAAGCTTATCGCGCTGCGCTCTAGCGTTCTGAACAATTTGCCGTTTGCGATCTTCAGCTTCTTTATCAGATAGGACTTTCACCGTTTCCTGTGCAGCTTTGGGAGCCTCAACATCAAACCCTAAGTCCTTGAAGAATTCAAACTGCTGCTGCTCTCTGGGGTCAATCGGACGATTCACCACTTGAGCGGTGTTGAGTCGTGTTACTTCGTCATACTCCTTCTGAAGTTGATCGAATCGCTGCTGGGCTGCATCCTGTTCTGCCGTTGCCGATGCAATTTGAGTTTTGATGCCCACAAACCCGCTACTGTCGAGGCCACCCAGCTTGAAATTGATGGCACGATCGCTAAGCTGTGCATCAATGCTGTCGTTGACTAACTTAGAGGTACGCTCAAATTTCTCGATAATCTTGCGATTGATTGCTTCTCTCAGTGCGAGTTCCTGCTCTGCCTGACGTACAGACAAATCAGCCAGGTTATTGCTCAGATCCTGCGAGCGCCTCTCATATTCCTCTTTCTTGACAATGCCACGAGCAAATGCCGACTCAAGCTCATCCAGTTGAGTTTGAGCACTCGACTTCTGGGCGTTAGCACTGTTCAATCCGATCTGCGCCCCAGCGATGCCAGCATCCTCTTCAGAAATTGACTTGCCAATCTTCTGACGAATCAATCCAACCGTTGCAGCCGATTCTTGCTGCTTAATAGCTGCTTCCCGCTTACGGGCAGAGCGCTCAATTTCAGCTAGTTTCGCAGCTTCGGCGGCTTTGACAGCAGCCACTTCATTTTGAGCATTCTGCACTTCTTGATCACTAATGCGATCGCCAATCTCACGACGCTGCTTCTCGTATTCTTCAGCCGACAATGTACCTGCCGCAAATGCTGCCTCAATCCCGTCGAGTTGTTGCTTCGTGCTATCGAGTTCAGCTTTGCCCTTGGTGACCTGGAGGTTGGCACTTTCAGCACTGGCATCGGCTTCATAGATTGAACCAGTCTTCTGTTTTTCGAGCAATCCAATTTGAGCTGTGTTCGAGTCACGCTTAATCTGGGATTCTCGCCCGCGATTCGCTTTCTCAATTTCGGCAAGTTTGGCTTGCTCTTCTGCCTTACGCACGGCGAGACGGGCGCTGGCTCCATCTTTCTCCAGTGCCGTTTGCTGATCTTGAGCTTTTTTATAGTTGATCAGGTTGTCGATGATGGGCTTGGCGTCACTATTAGCGGTCGCTTTGGCCAGCTCCAAATCTGCGATCGATGAGTCAAGATTCGCAGTCCGACCCGTTGAGCCAATCCGGGCACTGCCTAATTTATCCAGAATCTCTGGGTCTTGCAGTTTTTTAGCCAGCTCGTCGAGAACCTGCTTATTCCCCTCAAATTCAGCACTGGCTTTATCAAGTTCACGTTTAGCCGACTGCACTGGGGCATTAATGCTGGCGTTGGTATCGCTGCCGAATTGCGCCAACTGCTGCGTGAGGTCTTGAGTGACTCCTTTGTTAAACGCATTATCCGACTGGCGTTTAACTTCCTCTAATTTCGACGACATTTCAGAGAAAGCTTTGCTGAGCTCCCGTGTTTTGTCGGTTGTGATGCCTATCTTGGCCTGCAAGCGATCGAAGGAGTTCTGAGCCGCAAACAGCCCTTGCAAATCGCCTTCCAGCCCTTTACGACGGTCCGGCGATAAATTGTCGCCAGCGAGCGCCTGCTTCACATTGTTGATCTGCGCCGTGACTGCCGATTGCTTCTCGGTAAAGGGATCGATTAGTTTCTTGCGCTCTGCCTGCTTCGCTGCAATCTCAGTATCGAGATTCCTCAGTTGCCCCTTATCCGCTCCCGGCGCTGTGGTGAGCAGATTCCTTCGATTCTGCAAGTCTTGAATTTCTTTGTCGATTCCCTTGGCGCTCGCGAGTGTGTTCGCGTTTTCGTTCTCATTGCCTAATGCCTGCTGTGTTGCTTTGCGAGTGCCATCACGAAAGAGATCGAATTGCAATGATTCACGCTGCTGCTGCAGTTCCTCAACGGTGGTCCCCGGTCGAAACTCAAACCGCCCGCCCGTGAGCTGCGATGAAACGGAGGCAAATTGATCTTGGAATGCAGCGCCCGTGATATAGCTGCTGATCGGGTTGCTGTTAGCTGCTTTGATTAAATCATCGGATTTGAGTGATAAACCAGCCTGGTCGAGTCCTGTCGCACCTGCTAGGCCAAGAGTAAAGTCAAAGCCCTTAGAGGTGCTCTTGCCCGTTTTAGCCGGGATTTTATCGACTTCACCCCGTGCCCGTTTTGCCGCATCCTCAATGCGCTTAAGGTTGGTTTCTCCCTGGTCACCAAAGTCTTTAAACTGTTTGCCCTTCTCGCTGAGGCTGAAGACTTCACCCACGGCACGACCCGTTTCAACCACGCCTGCGAGTAGGGCAGCTTGTCCGGCAAAACCACCAACCCCAGCGAGTGCAGCTCGCCCTGCTCCGCCCTTAGCAAAGGTTTGTTTTAGATCGATGCCCGATGCCAGTCCACCGACCTGAGTTGCCAGCCCAGAAAGATTTATTTTGCCTAGCCCTGAGAACCGGAACGCGAGAGCGGTTGCCAGCAGCAGCAGCTTATCGACATTATTCGCCAGCAGCCCGATCGCACCATTCAGAACATTCGCGCCAGCCGCCACCGCAGGCAGTGCTAGTTTTCCAGTGTTCTCTTGCAGCGTTTGGAACGAACTACCGAGGCGATTGAGCGACGCTTGCACACTCTGGCTTGAACTTTGTGCCGCACCTGCAAACTCAACCTGCAACTGCCGTGCAAATTTTGGTAGAAAATCATTTGCCGTGACTGAACCCGTTTCGAGAAGTTTGTTGAGTTCCCCGTCTGTTACTCCGATCGCCCGTGCCGCGATACTGAAAGCACCCGGAATCCGCTCACCAAGCTGCCCGCGCAATTCTTCTGCCTGAACCTTGCCCTTCGAGGCAATTTGACCCAGAGCCATAATTGCCCCACTCGATTCTTCAGCCGACAAGCCGAGCGTGGTGGAGGCTTGCCCCAATCCCGTGACTAAATCTTTCGTCACTTGCCCTGCGGCGGCTGTGCCCTTGGTGGAAGCCGACAACTTTACAAATCCATCTTGCAGCGCTCCCAGTGGCGCTCCCAACCGATTCGCCTCGTCTCGAATGAATGCCAAATCCTTCCCGGCATTCGCCCCAGAGCTAAAACTGAGGGCAGTTTTCAGTTTGTCGAGTTTGATCGCAGCGCTAATCGATTCCGATGCGAATTTCTGAATTTGAGGAACGACGGTCGATAGCACCTGAAAGGCAATGAATCCTTTAATTGCGATCGCAGCATTGGCAGCTAGAAACTTCAGGCCACTGTTTATCTTGTCAAAGCCCTCTGTCGCACCTCCAGAAAACAGACCGGATAAGGTATTCGCGATGCCAGGGAGGTTGACGCCGAGGGCTTTGAGGCTTTCATTTGCAGCCTTGGCATAGTCGCCCGCTTCCTTCGCGACCACACCCTTTAAGCGGGATGCTGCATCCGTGCCACCACCCTGAAGTGGATCAACTTCGTTCGCGAATATCTTGTCCTGTTTCTGCTGAATTCGCGCTGCTTTTTGGTCAAATTTCTCAGCATTGCTCTGCGCCCGACCGACGATCGCAATATCATCGGCGTTGGTCAAGCCCTGAATTGTCGAGCCATTGCCGACACTCCGAGCTGCAACTTGCGCTTCGAGCTGTGCCAGCCGCAGTGGATCAACTTTCGTGGCAGTGTCTGGTTTGTTACCCCGACCGAACAGGCGTTGCAGCAGTCCCTGCTTTGGAGGCGCAACGCGAGCGAGAATATCAGGCGTATTGCTCTCGAAGCTGTAGGCATCGGTTTCAAGCTTGCGAACGGCGTCGAGCTGGCTACCGCTCACCCCTTGGCGTCGGGCAATATCAACCGAGGCATTGATCTGCGATCGCTGCTTCTGATTTAGGTTTGCACCATTCGACAGCTTCGGTGATGCTGCTGCCTCTTCAATACTGAGCTGCCCGCCAGCTAATTGAATGCTGTGGCGTCCTTCGTGGGTGAGGGCGTCGAGCTGGGTGGCGTGGCGTTTCAGTTCTGAAGCCTTCTTCTGAAGAATGCTGCCGAGCTTTTCATCAATCAGAATCGTGTTCTGCTCAATCTCGAAGAATGCCTGCGCCCCTAACTGCTTCAGCTTCTTGCCATCAATCGCCAGTTTAGGAATGTTGTTCGGGTCAAAGGCAACCCCAGACAGGGTGGCAATCTCTCGATAAATCGCCTCGTAGTTGCGCTGAACCTGTGCCAGCTTCTTCTCATTGCTGGGCAGCAGCGACTTGAACCGTTCTAGTAGCCCTTTACTGGTTGGCACTTGTGCTCTGGCCAGTCCATTAATCTGCGGCTCTTGGAATGGCTCAGCAGCCTTCTGAATTTTGGGAACGGCGAACGATGCTGCGAGAGCGCCCTTAAATGGCAGTGCTCGCAGCAGCCCAGCGCCGGGAACCACACCAGAGAGGGCATCTAATCCAGCGTTGGCAACTTTGGCAGTGGTGTTCCCGATCGCAAACCCTGCCAGGTCTCCGGTTAAATCTTTGGCACTGGGTCGACCACGAGAAATGAGCTGGCGTGCAATTAATGCGCCACCAATGTCACCTGTTAGCTCTGGCAAGATACCAAACTGACTGCCCAACTGTGATGCCGCGAACCCTGCCCCATTCACCGCTAAATCAGTGGCTAAGTCTCGTGCCTTGGGAGACTTGGCAATCGCGCCCAGCGTGCCCTTAATCGTCGGCTGTGGCTGGACCTCAAATTGTTTTGCAGCAAAGTTGGTGAGCTTGCGGAACCCTTCTTTCAGGGTTGTGCCGAGCGTGGCCGTTGCAGGCTCCACATCTTCAATCGAGGCTCTAGCCAGCCCGCGCACGCGAGCATTCTGTGCATTAACCGCAGCGCTGCGAATCGTGTTGTTCTGCTCGTTGCGGGCATCATTCAACGTGGGATTATTGCGGACGGTGTTCTCGATTCGTCCTTGCGTTCCGGTGAGCGATTTCAGAGTTTCACCCGATAGGTTTTGACCTTTCAGGTTGTCAATTTCTGCGATCGCGTTCTGCGTGCCAGATAGAATCTCATTAATCAGTTTTTCGCGATTCTTACCCGTTGAGTTTTGCAGTTGGGCTAACCGCTTATTAATATCCTTCTCAGCCTTCGCAAGCCGTTTTACAGCCTCCTTCTCGGTCGATTTATCAAACCCTGCGATCGGCGTGCCATCTCTGCTAATTTCAGCCCCAACCTGTGCCAGAATCTGATCGACTTGGGGTTGATTGCGGAATCCTTTCAACCGTTCAATCAAGTCATCTTTCGATGTCTTGGTATTGGTCCCCTTAATGCCTAGCTTGCGGGTGGCAGCGAGTAGCTGAGGCTTCGTGAATTGCTGAAATGAAGGTGCAAGTTCAACTTGAGGAGCAACCGCAGCACTAATGGCGGCTGATTTCTCTTGAACAGCAGGTAAAGCAGCAACCGTTCTCGTGGGTTCAATATCAACGGTGGCTTGAGGCAGTGCTTTACAGAGGCAGAGGGTAAAGCACGCCTGGTTGATTCTTGGGGCAGTGCAGACTTTAATGCGGCTTCTCCTGCCTTGCCCACTGTGCCCTGAATCAGTTTGCCGCCGAGAAGCACCGTGCCCGCTTGCACCGCCATTTCTCCAACGGAAGCGCTTAAGCTCTGAATGGCTCCCGTGACGGCGCTCGTAATGGGAGCCGCCGCAGGCGCTAATAGATTGGGGACGGTATGCCCGAACAGCGTGGCAGTTTGAGGGATAGCTTGAGCAATCAAATTCGATGCCGATGCCGCTCCACCTGCTGCTTGAGTCAGTGGCGTAATTGCCCCACCCACGAGATGACTCAATCCTTCAGCCGCGATCGCGCCACCTGGGAGAAGATGAGTCGCCGCCGCAAAGCCAGCCGCAGGAATGACAAGCTGTTTTGTAACACCCTTAATGGTCCTGCCAAGCGGAATCATATCGAGCGCGAGTGATTCCAGACCGGATGCCAGCGAATAACCTGTCTTGGCCACCGCCGTTAAGCCTTTCACCGCAAGCCCTGCGCCACCTAACACCGCTTGCACCTGGTCAGACGAGGCAACCGATTGCACCGCTCCAACCGACCCACGAGCTACATTGCCTGCGGTCCTTGCGATTGCACTATTGCGCTCTTGCCTTGCCAGTTGCTGCTGTGCCTGGGCGCGGGTGAGTTCGTTGACCCGTGGCTGCAATTGTCGTAAATTGTCTTGGCTCGTGAGCTGGCTGATGAGGTCCGACTTCTTCAGTTTGTCGGCATTCTCAATGCCAAATTCTTGAGCTAATGGAACCAGTGTCTTTTTACGATTGAACTGCCCCAAAGAATCGGAGAGTTGAGACTGCACATCGAACGGCTTGATGATGGCAGCATCCTGCAAGGCGTCCTGCTCTTGGGCGATGCGCTGCTCAGCATTGGCGAGTGACTGTGCTAAATCTTGCTGCAACTGCACAATCTCGTCAGTCGGCAGAATTTCCAAATCGCGAGCCTTGGCCAGCAGTGGTTCAAATTCGTCAGATAGAGCCTTAATTCAGGCGCGGGCCGCGTCAAACTCTTCTGTTAAATCGACCGTGGCAGATTGAGCAATGGCTTTGAGCTGTTTTAGCCCAGTGAGTTGAGCTTGCAGCAAGCTATTGTCAACTTTGCCGCCGCCGATACCAACAGCATCCTCAAACCCTGTGACCGTGCGATCGCGTTTAATTGCTGACTGAATTTTGGGAGCATTGCGAGCCGCGAAGGTATAGGCATCTGCTTCGAGCTTTCTAGATTGGCGTTCTGCTTCAACGCTGCCCTTTCCTGCGGCTGAGCCTTCAATGCGATATCCAAACTGTTTAAGTTCGTCAGCATTTGGTTTTAGCAGTCCATCTGACTGAGCAGCTTGAGCACGAGTTTTGCGCCCAAAATCAAATTGGAAGGCGTGCTCAATTTCATGGACTAAGGTTTGAAATTCTTCGGCGCTAACTGTCCCTTGATCAAGGTTTGATTTCAGTTTTGATGACAGCAGAATCGAGTTCTTGTCACTTTGAAATGCTGCATTTCTGCCCTTGGCAGTTGTTTCCTCATCACTAACGACAATCTTGGGCACATCAGCGGCTTGTACCGACTCACCCCGAATCTGCGCCACCTCTTGCACAATCTTTCCAAGCGGTGTGGCGAGCTGAGTGCCTTCAACTTTAGGAGCGGGTGCAGATGGGGCACGGGTGGCTGAGGTCTTAGCATCAACCCCTAATCGGGCAAGCTGTTCTCGAATGGCTTGTTGCCTCTCTTGGAGCTGCTTTCTGCCTCGTAAGAGTTGTCGTGCTCTATCTTCATCGCCAGCCGCGATCGCATCCTGAATGATTTGATTGGTCTGCTGTTCCTCTTTAATGACTTGATTGAGGGAAGCCGTCAGTCCATTCGCTTTTGACTTCACCGCTAGAGGCTGAGCACTCTGAGCCGCTAGCGATTTGAGCTGTATTTCTTCCCGTGCAATCGCTTCGCTGATATTTTCGTATAAGACTTTCCGTTGTGCTTGGCGCTCTTGCAGTTGAAGAATTTTTGCTTCAATTGATTTAATCTTGGCTTGGTCTTGCTCTGATTCAGGAAGCTGTAGCTCTCGGTTTCTCAGTCCTCTAATCTGGTCGATGGATTGGGCATCCGCTCGGCTGCTCTCTCTCAGTGCCGATTGTTTCTGCTGCAAACCACCGAGCGACTGCTTTCGAGTCTGAATTTCAGCCCCAATACTTTCAGGTGTGCGAATTAGGCCGAGGGCTTCGAGTCCTTCAAACGGCTGCAACTTCTGCTGTAATTGGCGCTGGGCCACCGCGAGCTTGTCTTCAATCTCAACAATGCGCTCGACTTCATCTTTGAAGTAGGATTCAGCCGTTTTGTTAATCTCGCCCAGTGAAGTGGTCAGGCGCGTAATCCGGTCTGCAACCTGCTTACTGCTATTCGAGGTGGATTTGAGTTCCGATTGCAGTTGGGATAATTTAGTCGATTTCTGGGCGATGCTGCTCTCAACCTCTGCAATTTGGGCAGCGTCGGCAGTGCCACTCGATTTCAGGTCCGTGAGAGATTGTTGCGAGGCTTCAATGCCTGCGAGTTCTGCCTTAATTTTCTTAGTTAATTCGGTGGCAGTTTTCTGATTGTCTTTGAGCTGTGCCTGGGCTTTCTCAATATTCTGCTTAACTTGCGGTGCCCCAAGCCGATTCGCGACCACTTCGGTTTTCTGCGAGGTGCGATCGCGCAATTGTTGAACAGTGGCAAATTGCTGAGCTAATTTTTGCTGCTCGGCTCGAATCTGGGGACGGTCAGCATTTGCCGCCTCAGCTTGATAGAACCGTGTCGCTTCAACCGTGCTGCTCTGCTGCTGTTGGCGCTGGCGTGATTGCACTGACCCGGATTCGACCAAGATGTTATTCTTGCCAACTAACTCTTGGATCACGTTCTGAACCAGTCCAGCATCCTGCCCCAAACTGTCGACTAATTCTTTCGTGAGACTTGAGGCCAGCTCGCGTCCAACGAGTCGGAAGCTACCAATAATGGGTGCAAGTTGAGCATCAATGCCCTCAGAAATGCCCGTGCCCAAATCCTTGCTGATTTGCTGCCCAACGCCCAACCCAATGCCAGAAAACACGTTGCCGAGCACGCCTGTGACGAGTTTCAGTGGTGCGGTTAATGCACTCGCTGAACCACCGAATATGTTGCCCTTGCCGATTTTGCCGATCGCACCTTCTAAATTCTTCTCGAATCCCTGGAACGAGCTGTTGAGGCTCTTAGTGATGGCAGTTTCAATGCCAGAGGAATCGACTGCGACCTTCTGGGTGAGGGTTTGCGCTGCCGAGGCGTTTGCACCGTTGGCAGTGCGAACCGTGACGGGAATCTGGATGCCAGATAATTCTTGCTTTAGTTGGGTAATCGACTGCCGGACATCGGAAATATTGGCTTTGATATCAATCGAGCGATTCTTGAAGTCGCCCAGCCGCCGATCAAGCGCATCTAGTCCTGAGAAATCAACCCGTGGGGTGAGCGGTGATGATTTGAATAAGTTGTTGACTTGGTTGAAGTGTTTAACTTTCAGGTCTAAGTGCTTGTTCAGTGCTGTGAGCCGCGAATCGTCGACCTGGGCTGTCACCTTAAACGAGCGATCGCCAAACTGCCCTAAGCGTTTTTCTAAAGCACTTATCCCGGATTCATCGATCGCAATGCCGACGCTAATCGTGCGATCTGTTAATGCATTTAACTTGCCATTGAGCAAATCAATCGCAGCATCATTCGTCTGAACATTGATGCTGACGTTTCTGGATGCAATCCGACCCAAGCGGGCGTCTAATTGCTCAAACCCTGTGGTGTCGAGATCAATGCCAACGCGAACCCGGCGATCGCGCGTCAGTGTTTTAAGCTGCGATTCGACTGCGTTGAGGTTCGCGATCGCAACTTGCGCCTGGATCTGAGGCTTGAGTTGGGAGAGATTGTTGACCTGCTGCCGCAGTGCCCGTGTGTCAAGAGTTGCCGCAAATGCAATCTGTCCGCCCTTGAGCGATCGCAACTGCTGAAGGTCGCGATCGAATGCCGATTTTTCAAGGCGTAGCTCGATATTTAGACTGCCGACCGTTTCAGACATGCTCTAACCCAAATTTCTGGGTTAGGTTTCCTATGGCTAGAAGAGAGGGATTTGGTCGTAGTCTCATGCCAACCCTTGCTCACTCTTCAAGCTCGTTGCAGATGAAGCTGTATTGAAAGAGACCCGACTACCTCAGACTGCCAACCCGCTCTAACTCTTCAAGGAGATCGCAGCCGATCAACTACAAAAAAGCTTAGGATCTGCCAACCCGTTGCAGAACAAGATCAACCCAAGCGATCCCACAATCTCAGTCTGCCAACCCGCTCTCATACCAAGTGGATCAATACATGCTACAGATAATAGCAGTCGCGTTTGAGGC